>CAGP01000001.1 GCA_000263275.1 Helicobacter bizzozeronii CCUG 35545
AGCAAGCGGCTAGGGATTTGTATTTCCACAAGAACACCGACCCGCAACACTCTGTTTTTAGATTCCTATTCTCTAGCGACCCCAAAGAGCAAGAAAAGAGCCGCCAAGCGGTGAGGAATGTGATCAAAGCCGCTGGGTTTGAGGATGTTGTCTTCAAAGATGGGGACACCTACGGGCTCAAAGAGGGCAAGGTCTATAAAATTCAAGAAGGCTTTTTTGAAAACTTTAGCCAGTTTGTGCTCTCTAATGCAGGCTCAATAGCGGGCTCTATAGCAGGGGCTAAGGCAGGACTTGCTAGAACCCGCAACTTCTATGGAATGGCTGCTGGGGGGGCTATAGGGGCATTCTTAGGGGGGAGTTTAGATTATGCCTTGAGTAACTATGTTTTAGATCGTGAGGGCAATTTTGAGGACATGCTGCACTACATGGCCGAACAAGGGGCCTTAAGCCTTGTGGGCGATGCCGTGTTTAAGGGCGTGGCTAAGAGCGCGCAAAGTCTCAAACCCTTAGCCAGTCTTGTTGGGCGCAGTGTGGATTATATCCCTTTTGTAGGGGCTTCAAAACGCTTTATGAGTGGGAATGTACAAGCGGCCCAAAAGGTCCTAGCAGAGGTCTACACCCCTGAGCAAGAACAGGCATTAAAAGAGTTTGCCAACCACTTTGGTGGGGGTGTTAGGCTCAATGCCCAAGCCACAGGGCTAAACAACAGGATGAAAGCCCAATTTGGAGAAGACTCCAAGATTTACAAGGCTTACCAAAGTGTAGAGGACATTTTTAGATTAACCAAACAGAGCGAGCAACAAGAGGCCTTTATTAGAGCCATTCGGGCTGATGAGAGCGGGACATTATTAGCCTTTTTGATTGAGGCGGGCAATTCTAGCCCCAAAGCGCACAACACGCTCAAAGGCATTTTAAACAAGACCACGCAGAACTTAGAGGAACAATTACAACAACTGCATTTAAAACCTACCGACATCAAAGCCATCTTTGAGGACTTGCAGAAGGGCACTAAAGAGTCTTATGCGGATGCCACTGAGCGCATCATCCCCCAAGTGCTAGGCGATCTAAAAACCACGCTTGATCCCACTAAGGCTAAACAAATCCGCCAAGAGTTTGTTAATCAAGGGCTAGACCTAGAGGCTCAATCTTTTTTAAAGCAGATTGAGCACAATATTTACAACAAAGAGGGCGTAACTTTTACCCAGCTCAACAACGCCCTTAAAACGCTCAACAGCTATTATAAAAACACCCCCAATCCCACGCTTAAAGACCATATCCGCAAACTCAGCGATAACATTATCCGCAATGACATCCAAGAGGGCATCAGCCAGCTTTTCAAGCAATTACCCGAAGGGCTAGGGAGCAAATACCAAGAGCTCTTTAACACCGCCCTCAAAGATTACGCCACGATGAAACAAACCCTTAAAATCATTGACAAGGGCGCTCTAAAACTTAGAGATGTGGCTAGAAGTGAGCAAAGGGCATTAGATGCGCTCATCAAATACACCCAAGGGCAAGGCGATCAGGGGCTAGATAATCTCAGCCGTATCAGCAAGGGATTAAGCCCAGCTAATAGAGAAGTCTTAGAGCTCAATATGCTCAATCGGCTTTTTGCCAACTCCTTAGAGCAATTAGAGGGGTTGAAAGTCTTTGATAGCCAAGCCTTTTTCAAGCACCTAGATAGCCTCAAAGAGGGGACTTTCCAAAGCAAAGCCGCACAAGATTTTATTGAGATTGCCAGCGGGTTTAATAAGCTTTTCAACCAAGACGCCAAGCTTGCCCAAGCCCTGAAAAGCACCACGGGCGAGCATGTGGGCAGTTCTATTGCCACCAGTGTCTGGGGTGCTGTGCAGTATCAAATAACAAAATTTGCCTTTGCTCTGATGGTTAGGACTATGCCCCATATCCCCTTTTTTAAGGGCATTAACACGAAGGTGAGTGCTGCTGCTCTAAGGTATCACCTCAAAGCCGCTTTAAACAAGTCTGCTAGTGTGCAGGACTTTAAAATCC
>CAGP01000002.1 GCA_000263275.1 Helicobacter bizzozeronii CCUG 35545
ATTTTTGGGCTTAAAGGGTTGTGTTATAAACGGGTGTTGAGTTTGTTGTAATGGTAAAGGGCGATGCCTAAAAGCGTGAGGAAGGGCATTAAAATCCCCACTTCGGGCAAGAACATGCCTGAGATGCTAAATTTACCTAAAGCAAAGAAAAGCCCCCAGAGGATCAAGGAGAGTAAAATGAATTTGAGGCTCAAAAGGGCTAAATTTTCATAGCGGGCGAGGTTGGGGGTGTAATAGGCGATCAAAATGGCGGTTAAGGGGACAAAAAAGGGGAGGAGGATAGAAACATATAAAAACCCCCGAATCTTTTTGGTGTCTGCATGTTGGTGGTAGAGCACATGCAAGGAGCGGATCGCATCGGTGATTGAGACGGCGGGCTTGTTTTGGTAGATGGTGTCTAGGACTTTGGGGCGGAAACCCTTGAGGGTTTTTAAGATGGGGAGTTTTTGTACCTGTAAGCCTTGTTGCCCCAAAGTGAGGGGGAAGGGCAGGGTGGAGAGGGTTACTCCATGCAAGACCCAGTAGCGATCTTCAAACACGGCACTAGAGGCTTGCGCAAAGGTGCGTAACACGCCCTCTTGCAGGGTGAAAATTTTGATATTTTGGGCGTTTTGCAAGAGGGGGTTGATTTTTTCAAAATAGACATAGTCATCATTGTATTTCACCAAGAGATTTTCAGAGATATTGGCGGCATTGTCTTTGTAAATGATGGATTCGGCTTTTTCTTGCATATAGACAAAGGGGGTGGCGTTCAGCCCAATAAAGACTACGATAAAAAACAAATTGATCGCCAGCATGGGGGCTAGAACCTGCTTGATAGAATAGCCAATGGCTAAAAGGGCGGTGTATTGGTTGGAGCGGATAAAGGCGATGTAAAAGAGCACTAGCCCTAGCAAAAGCGAGATGGGGAGGGTGTAATTGAGCGCATACAGACCATCATAGACAAAGAACAACACGATGAGGTTAGCCGCGCTGGGGAATTTCTCAGCATACTGCAGGCTATCAATGCCAATAAAGAAAAATTCAAGGGCGATGAGAATGGTCAGGCAGAATTTGAGGTAATAGGAGCCTACAAAGACCCAAAGTTTCATAGGGATTGGGGTTTGAGGGTGAAACGATTTTGCATGGCATTAAAATCGCCTTGCTGGAGGTAAAATTCAAGTGCTTGGCGGGCGTGGGTGAAAATTTGCTCTTTTAGGACCTCTTGTTCGGGGCTAAAGCGTTGCAAGACATAGGCGATGGTGTCATGTTTAAAAACGCTGCGCCCGATCCCAATTTTCATTTTATAAACTGGGTGGGGGTAGTGTTGCTCGATGGATTTGAGCCCATTATGCCCGCCATGCCCGCCCTTGCTCTTAAAACGCACCGCCCCTAAGGGCAAATCCAAATCATCATGCACGATCAAAACAGACTGGATGTCATGGTAGCGCAAAAAGGCAGCTAAAGCCCGCCCGGATAAATTCATATAGGTCATGGGCTTAAGCAAATAGCCCTGCACGCCCACTTTGGCATAATCGGCTTGGTATTTGCTCGCATGTGTGAAAGAAATACCCAAACTTTGGGCGAGTGAATCTAAAATGTCAAAGCCGACATTGTGGCGGGTGTGGGCGTAGGCGGGTGTGGGGTTGCCAAGACCGACAATAAGCATTATTTGGCTTTGATCACCCCGACCACAGCATTATTGGGGTTTTCTAAGATATGGGCTTGTGTGGGGATTTTCAAATCCCGCACCAAGATCGCATCGCCCACATCTAAATGCGCCACATCCACCTCAAAACTTGAAAAGAGGTGTTCAGGCACACATTCCACTTGCACCCGTTCCTTAGAGATCATCAAAATCCCCTTGTTTTTAAGCCCCACGGGAATCCCATGCACCTTCACGGGGATATGGAACTTAGTTTTCACGCCCTTTTGCAAGACCAACAAATCCACATGGACTAAGGCGTTAGTAACGGGGTCTTTTTGGTAAGCCTGCACCACGACATGGTGGGTTTGATCGGCGATTTTGACCTCAAAATCTAGGTTGGGTTTGTTTTTGACAAAGCGGATAAAATCATTGGTTTTGAAAGTA
Organism: Helicobacter bizzozeronii CCUG 35545; assembly: GCA_000263275.1. Lineage (GTDB taxonomy): Bacteria > Campylobacterota > Campylobacteria > Campylobacterales > Helicobacteraceae > Helicobacter > Helicobacter bizzozeronii. Next base: position 2,072 of record CAGP01000002.1, read on the forward strand.
GCATAGACATTGCATAGCCCCTTGCCATACAAATTTGCCATCAAAAAAACCCTCTTTGCGCAACGCCTTTTTTTGGGATTTTAAAAGCTCTCCCCTAAGTGTGCCCTCTAACATAGCTCATCCTTATAAAAAATTAATCAAACTGGCATTCTAGCATGCTTTAGCTTAAACCAAAAAACCCAAGCTTTAGGCAATTTATGCTAAATTGGTGTAAAAAAAATCACAAGGGTCGTTTTGAGTTTAAAAAGGTGGTGTTGCTTATTGTGTGCCACTTGTTGTGTTTATGCTAAGAATCTAAGCTACATGTCCTCTTCCTACCAAGCGGGCATTATTTACTTGAAATCTTTGGGGACCACCCAGTTTATGCAAGGGGCATCGATCACTTGGGGGTATGAAGTCAATCCCAAGCACGATTGGGCTTATGGGCGTTATTATGTATTTTTAGATTATGGGAATGTGTTGCTAGAACCCCCAGCCGGACAGCAGGTGAATTTATTCACCTATGGGGTGGGGGGGGATTTTATGGTCGCCTACAATAAAAACCCGATCAACACTTGGGCGTTTTTCTTTGGCTTGCAACTAGGTGCCAATACTTGGTTGCTCAACCAAAAGGCTAAAAATATTATTGTCAATACTTGGAACTCCTTTCGCGATCTGACGCGTTCCAAAGTGGCTTATTTCCGGGCGATTGGGACTTTTGGGGTGCAATTCCGCACCATTGTTACTTGGCACATTTTAGATGTGGAGATCGGGGCGAAAATCTTTTTAAACCCCGAGCCCAAAAGTGCCTTTGAACGGGGGTCGTGTTTTTTATCTCGCATGCATGGCATTTCTAGCCAGATTGTTTATGTTTATCAAAAATATAACTAAAATGACTATAATAACCCCCTATTTCAAAAACAAGGAGATCGCATGTTTGTTTTAAGAGACCTACCCTACAGCAAAGATAGCATGGGGGACTTCTTAAGCCCTGTTGCCTTTGACTTCCACCATGGCAAGCACCACCAAGCCTATGTCAATAACCTCAACAACCTCATCAAGGATAGCGAGTTTAAAGACAGCTGTTTATTCACCATTTTGAATAAATCCAGCGGGGGCATGTTTAACAACGCCGCCCAAATTTACAACCACGACTTTTATTGGGACTGCTTGAGCCCTAAGGCGACAGAAATGAGCGAAGAGCTTAAAAGTGCCTTGCAACATGATTATGGCTCTTTAGAAGCCTTCAAAGAGGCTTTCATTAAAAGTGCTACCACCCTATTTGGCTCAGGTTGGAACTGGGCGGTTTTCAACCCCGCCAATGGCAAGATTGAAATCGTGCAAACCAGCAACGCCCAAACCCCGGTTACCGATAAAAAAGTCCCCATCTTGGTGGTGGATGTGTGGGAACATGCCTATTACATCGATCACAAAAATGCCCGCCCCGTGTATCTGGACAAATTCTACGAACACATCAACTGGGCGTTTGTTTCCCAGTGCTTAGAGTGGGCTAAAAAAGAAGGTCTAGGCTCTGTGGATTACTACATCAACCAAATCGTGCATAAGAAAGCCTAATGCAAGACCCCCTCATCATCGGCTCTAAAACCTTTGCCTCCCGCCTGATTGTGGGGAGTGGCAAGTATAAGGATTTTGCCACCACCAAGCAAGCCACCCTTGCCAGCGGAGCAGAAATGATCACCGTGGCGGTGAGGCGGGTGAATATCACCGATCCTAATAGCGAAAATCTGCTAGACACCTTTAAGGACACGGGCATTAGCTTTTTACCCAACTCGGCAGGGTGCTACACCGCAAAAGAGGCAATCGCCCTTTTTAGGCTTGTCAAAGAGGCTACCGGCATTGATTTTATCAAGTTAGAAATTATCGGGGATGATAAAACGCTTTATCCAGATGTGCTTGAAACTCTGCAAGCTTGTGAAGTTTTGGCTAAAGAGGGCTTTTGTGTATTGGCTTACACCAATGATGATCCCATCATGGCTAAAAAGCTAGAAGACGCAGGGGCGAGCGCGGTGATGCCCTTAGCTTCTCCCATAGGCAGCGGGCTAGGCATTCAAAACCGCTACAATATTGGTTTTATCAAGGAAGCCGTAAAAGTGCCCGTGATTGTGGATGCCGGGGTGGGCTGTGCCTCCGATGCGAGCATTGCGATGGAATTGGGCGCAGATGGGGTTTTAACCAACTCAGCCATCGCGCTCGCCCAAGACCCGGTAATGATGGCAGAGAGCATGAAATTTGCCGTGTTAGCCGGGCGTAAAAGTTACCTAGCCGGGCGCATTCCCAAAAAGGCGTATGCGAGTCCTAGCTCTCCAGTCTTTGGACTAGCCCAACTTTGAAAGATACCCTTTTTTGTGCTCCCCTACCCAAACGCTTTGAGTTTGACAGCCAAGTAGCGGGCATGTTTGATGACATGCTGGAGCGGAGTGTCCCCTACTACCACGAAACGCTAGGATTAGCCAGTCATTTTGTCGCCCAAGATTTAGAGGGCGTGGTGTATGATTTGGGCTGTTCTACGGGCAATTTTTTAGCCACTCTGGTCCCTATGCTCCCCCAAGACACCCCCTTAGTGGGCGTAGATAACGCCCCGAGCATGCTTGAAAAAGCCCAAGAAAAATTACAATCCTTTAATGTGTCTTTGCGTTGTGAAGACCTACTAACGACTTCTTTAGACAATGCGGGGGCGGTGGTCTTGCTCTACACTTTGCAATTCATTAGGCCTCTGCAACGCCAAAGCTTGATTACACGCATTTTCCATGCCCTAAAACCCGGGGGCGTGGTGGTGGTGGCAGAGAAAATGATGAGCATGGATCGCATTTTAGACAAACAGATGGTCGAGCTTTACTATCTTTACAAACAAGCACAGGGCTATAGCCTCAATGAGATCAGCTTTAAACGCGAAGCCCTAGAAAATGTGCTGGTGCCCTATAGTTTGCAAGAAAACACTGCCCTTTTGGAGCAAGCCGGCTTTAGGCATGTAGAAGTGCTCTTTAAATGGGTGAATTTTGGGCTCTTAATCGCACGCAAGGCTTAAAGTGAAAAAAGATGACGCACATTGCTAAAAACCTCCTTAAAATAGCTCTTGTTAGTCTGTGTTGCATGGGAAGTCTTTTTGCCCATGACACCCATACAAAAGCCCAACAAATTAAACAATACCTCTCTGTAGCTAATAAGGCTTATGATCGCAAAGACTACAACAAGGCTTTAAAATATTTTCAAAAAGCAGCAGATTTGGGGAGTGTTAAGGGTTATGTCGGTTTGGGGGATCTGTATAGCGACTATGATAGTGGTTTTAATGATTATGCGCAGGCGTTGTTCTATTACAAAAAGGCGGGAGATTTGGGGAGCGCGGAGGCTTATTTTAACCTAGGCTATCTGTATAATGTGGGTGGCGATTGCGATAGATTCGGGTGCGCTGTGAAGCCAGATAATAAAAAAAGCCCTGCAATACTTCAAAAAAGACAGGCGATATGGGGTATGCAGCAGGCTATGTCGATGCGGGGTTGATGTATGAGGGTGATGAAGACATCCCCAAAGATTACGCCAAAGCCATGCAATACTACCAAAAAGCAGCAGACATGGGAAATTCTGCAGCTTACACTAATTTGGGGATTATGTATGCACATGGTAAAGGTGTCAAGCCCGACAAAGAAAAAGCGCGCCAATACTACCAAAAGGCTTGTAATATGGGTTTTGACACTTCTTGTTGGCTCTTAAAGGGGCTAAAGCACAAGAACTAAGTCAAGGGTGGATCGCTTCCAACATCTGCAGATCAAAGCCCCTTAAAGCGGTGTGTTCGGGGTTATCTTGGCTGGTGAGCAATCTAAAACTTTTCACCCCCAAGCTTTTTAAAATCAACGCCCCGATCCCAAAGTTCTTCAGCGTGTCGTAGGTCTTGGCTTGGGGATCAATGAAGATCAAAAACCCGCCCTCAACGCTCAATTTTTGCAAGGCATCCATCAAAAAGCGGTATTGATCGCTTTGAGTCAATAGTTCGTAATCGCTTTTGATGATATGGAAACGCACAAGGGGTCTTGCTAAATCGCCCATAAATTGGTAGGCATAGTGCTTGCGGTGCAGGTGATCCTCAAAAACAAAATGCGTGCAAGCATGCCCTAAAAACTGAGTAGGCTCTTGGCTTAGGATTTTTAAGAGATTTTCGCTCTGCAGGCGGTAACTCACAATATCAGAGACATAGAGGGTTTTTAACCCATGTGTTTTGGCAAAATCAAGCAAAAACTTATCCCCCCGTTTTGCCATCGATCCATCTTCTTTCATGATCTCACAAATCACGCTAATAGGCTTGAGACCAGCTAATTTACACAAATCTACGCTCGCCTCTGTGTGCCCCGTTCTGACCAAAACGCCTTCATCTTTGGCAATCAAGGGGAAAATGTGCCCGGGGCGCACAAAATCCTGCGCGCTGGTGTGTTCTTTGCACAAAAGCTCAATGGTTAAAGATCGCTCATAAGCAGAAATACCGGTTTTAGCCACTTTGGCATCAATGGAGACCGTGAAAGCGGTTTCATGCTTGGAATCGTTATGACTCACCATGGGCTTGAGATCAAATTTGTTAGCGATCTCTTGGGTGAGCGACACGCAAATAAGCCCACGGGCGTGTTTTGCCATAAAATTGATCTTATCAGGCGTGCTAAAAATGCCCGCCATGACCAAATCGCCTTCATTTTCGCGATCCTCATCGTCCATTAAAATAATGAGCTCGCCATTTTTGATCGCCAATAAGGCTTGTTCCATTCTCTCTAAATTATCCATCTTTATCCTTGAAAAAGAGGGCATTTTAACACAAAGTGGCTTGTTTAACTTTGGAGCTTATAATACCAACAAAAAGGGGTTTTATGCGTGCTTTTTTGGCTTTTCTTATTGTGCTTTTTGGTGGCACAAGCCCAGCCCGTCCAAGTGGCCAGTGCGGCTAATTTGACAATGGCTCTCAAGGCTATCCGCACAAGATTTTTACTCGATCACCCTAAAGCCCAGATCAAGCTTAGTTTTGGCTCAAGTGGGAAGCTTTATACCCAAATCACGCAAGGCGCGCCCTTTGATCTCTTTATCTCTGCCGATCAAGAACGCCCCCTCAAACTCAAAGAGGAGAAATACACGCCCTATGAGGTGAAGGTCTATGCTAAGGGTGTTTTGGTGCTTTGGAGTGCCACACGCAAGGTTGAATCGCTAGATGTGCTCAAAGGTTCGTTTAACCACCTCTCCATTGCCAACCCTCATTTAGCCCCCTATGGCAGAGCCAGCATGGAGGTGCTCAAAAATCTGGGTTTGGATCAAGAGCTTAAAAGTAAAATCGTACAAGCCAATTCCATCTCTCAGGCTAACCAATATGCCGCCAGCAAGGGGGCGGATTTGGGCTTTAGCGCACTCTCTTTGATGGATTTGAAAAACACGCAACATTACTTGATTGTCCCCCCCCATCTTTACACGCCCATCAAGCAAGCCATGGTGCTCACCAATCAGGGCGGGCATAACAAGCTAGCCAAAGAGTTTGAAGCTTTTATTTTAAGCCCGGAGGGCAAAAAGATTTTAAAAGCCTATGGGTATTTAATAGAGGGTCTCTAATTGGATCATGCCTTTTTTGCCACACTTTATCTCACGCTATTACTTGCCACCCTCACCACTTTAATTTTATTGCCCATCGGGCTAGCTTTGGGGGCGTATTTGGCACATAGGGGGGGGTTGTTTAAAACTTTTATAGAAACCTTGACTTGGATGCCCTTAGTCTTGCCCCCCACGGTGCTAGGCTTTTATCTCTTGATCTTATTTGCGCCCACAAGCCCCCTAGGCGCATGGTTGCAAAAAAAACTTGCATTTGAAGTTGGTTTTCACCTTTGAGGGGCTGGTGGTGGGGAGCGTGATCTTTTCTCTGCCCTTCATGGTTAATCCCATCAAGCACGCTCTAGCCAGCCTGCCCCCCTCACTCAAAGAGGCCAGTTACACCTTAGGCAAGGGGCGGTTTTATACTTTCTTTAGGGTGCTCTTGCCCAATATCAAACCCTCTTTATTGGTCGCCCTCACCACGACCTTTACGCACACCATCGGGGAATTTGGCGTGGTGATGATGATCGGGGGGGATATTGAGGGGCAAACCCGAGTGGCTAGCATCGCTATTTTCATTGAATCAGAGGCTAACAATCAAGAACTTGCCAACCAATACGCCTTGATCCTCAGTGTGCTGAGTTTTACCCTCTTATTCCTCACAATCTTATGGCAGAAAAAGCGTGTCTTTGGCTTGATCTAAAACATGCTAACATGGGGGGATTTTAGTTTTTAGGGGGTTTGATGTTTGCCGTGTTTAGAGTGGGGGTTTTGGCGGGGGTGGTTTTTGGGGGCATGTTGTTAGCCGAAAAAAATGGATTTTACATGGGCGGAGGGT
>CAGP01000003.1 GCA_000263275.1 Helicobacter bizzozeronii CCUG 35545
TGGGGCATCAACCTTTGGAATAGGGAATGTAAGACTCCAAACGGAGCTATCCTGCTTGAAGCCGCGATCTCCACTAAAGCTAGAATCCCCTAACTTTAGTTATGGGAGAGTATGTCAACAACCTGGCAAATTCTTTAAAGATATACAACCCATCGCTAGGGCCCGGGCTAGCCTCAGGATGGTGTTGTACCGAAAAAATAGGGGAATCTAAGTAGCGCACGCCTTCAATCGTGCCATCAAAAAGGTTTTGGTGCGTGATCGTAGCCACTTGGCTAATGCGATCGCCCACACAATAATTATGATTTTGCGCGCTGATCTCGATGCGCCGTGTGGCTAAATTGAGCACGGGGTGGTTGCTCCCATGGTGTCCAAAACGCAGTTTGTAGGTAGGATAACCATGTGCAATGCTTAAAAGCTGGTGTCCTAGACAAATGCCCAACATGGGAATCTTAGCCTCTATGAGGGTGGCGATCTCTTGGGTGGCGCGTGTGAGTTTGAGCGGATCGCCCGGACCATTGGAGATCAAAACCCCCCTAATTTCCCCCCTTTGGTAAGCCTCTAAAAGCGTGCCCGCCTTGCTATCGGGGGCAAAACACAGCGGTTTTAAGCCCACTTGCACCAAATTATTTAAAATATTTTGTTTGACTCCAAAATCTAACACCCCCACACAAAAGGGCGGGTTGAGGGTGGGGTAATCTAGTGCCCTAAAATCAAACACCCCTTGCGTGTTGGGTTTGGGGTGGACCAGTGAGGGGATGAGGTGCAAATTGGCTATTTTGGTGGCGTGATTGAGCAAAGTTTGCAACTCATGTTTTTCTAAATCTTGGGTGGAGATGACTGCTTGCATCGCCCCCTCATCTCTAAGCATGCCCACTAGCGCACGCGTATCCACTCCGCTCACCCCCAAAACCCCATGTTGGTTTAAAAACGCCCCCAAACTCTGCTTGGCTCTAAAATTAGAATAACGCGTAGGGTAATGGCGCACCACCACCCCCGCACAAAAGTTGTTTTGGGATTGGCAATCCTGCCCATTGACCCCCACCACCCCGATCTCAGGCGCGCTAAAGACCACAAACTGCCCGCTATAACTAGGATCGCTGATCACCTCTTCATACCCGCTCATCGCCGTGTTAAACACCGCCTCGCCCACCACCACCCCGGGCGCGCCAAAGCTCTGGGCTTCTAACAAAATGCCATTTTCAAATAAAATCCGCGCCATTACAAAAAGCCTTTGCGCCTCAATTCCTCCTCATACATGCGCTCAAAAACTAACTCGTATTCATCGCTACCCACAGGGAGCTTGCGTTTATAATGCTTGATCTTTTCGCTCACTTCTACTTCCACGCTTTCATAAAGCTTGGCATAGGTGTCGATGGATTTAAAAATGAGATTGCGGATCATATTTTCTGAAACAGAGAACATGAATAGGTCCTCATCTAGGATTTTTTCTAAAATCTGGTGGGAAAGGACATTACAGCGATCTTCCCAGCCCAGCACAAAATCCCTTTGGGCGGCCACACGCCTTTTAGCCTCCCAAAATAATTGCCGTTCATCCATGCGCATAAACTCAATCTCATCTAATTTTTCTTCTAGCAGGTCGCGGACCTTGTGATCGATGGCACTCTCTTGATCCACATTGTCTTGCACCACTTGGTGGGTGAGTTGGGTTAAGCGTTCTAGCGTGCCTTTGAGTTCTAGTAAGGGCGATTGGATTAAATCTTGGGCGATCTTATTCACGATATAACGGACATGGTTGGCTTTCAATCTCATTTTTTGCCCTATCTTTAGAAAAATAGATTTCATTTTAGCCTATGTTAGGTTAAAGTCGATTAAAGAGGGGCGGGCTCTTTTGGCGATCTAGGGTGGAATATGCTACAATCTAGGCATAACTGGTTTAACGCTGAGTAAATACTAAGCCCAAAGCCGGTTAATATTAAAGTAAAGGGGTTTTATGGCTATTGTGTCTGCAAAAAGGGTTTTACTTTGTGCTCTAGCTTGTGGAGGACTGGAAGGGCTTGAATTTGGCGAGATGGGGGATACCAGTTTTGGAATGGGGGGAGCTGGGGTCGCTTTAGAAAACTCCAGTTGGGGGCTTTATTATAACCCCGCGCTCTTGGATATAGACTCCCGAACGAAGTTTGGGTATAGCTTTGGGGCATCTATAGGGCAGGAGAGTTTTTTAGAGTTAGTCTCCAAAGCACTCAGTGGGTCTGCCTTAGGTAAAAATACAGAAGCTTTAAATCAGTTATTCCAATCCCACGCTGAGGGCATGACAAAATTTATTACTGGTCAGAGTTCTAGCATTACGATCAATGCCAATGAAGGGAAGGCGGCTCAAACCCTAGTGGAGATGGCTAATCTCATCAACAATTCTATTAAGAGCAATGGGGTTCATTTGGCTTCTCAAAATGGCTTTGTGTTGCAAATCCACCCCAGACGTAAATGGGGGATTGGGACTTTTGGGATCGGGGTTTTTGCCAGTGCCTTTGTGGGGGGTAGCTTGTTAGTAAATCCCAAATATAACCAAATCATTATCCCCACATCTATCATCGGTTTGCCCCCCATGCCCCCGGGCGTGCATGCACCTCCCTTTATCCAGATTGGAGCAAGTAAAAATAGTCTGACTTTGAGCCAAAGCAACCAAAGAGATTTTTATAACTCCTCTTTGCTCTCACCCAATGCCAAAAATGCCGCAGCCATTAGGGGCTTGGCTATTGGGAGCGTGCCCTTTGGTTATGCTTATGGATTTGATTTTAACAAAGCGGGCAAGCTCTCTGTGGGCGTGGCCTTGAGGTATCTTTACACCCTAAGCTATGGGGTGGGTTTAGCAGGGGATCTGCAAAGCTTAATTCCTCAGATAAAAGGTCTGTTGTCTAATTTTAACTTTAATTTTAGCGATGTGGTGCAACAAAGCCATTTTGGGCTAGATTTGGGCACAGCTTACCGCATTAAGGGCTTTACAATCGGGCTTGTGGGCAAATACTTAAACGCCCCCAAAATCCGCTACAACTCAGCCATCTCAAATATGCGAATCGATCCACAGGTGCGTTTAGGGCTGGGGTATCGCTGGAAGTGGCTAAATTTAGCTGTGGATTTTGATTTGACCAACAATAAAACCCTCATGATTGGTAGGCGTAGTCAGATGATTGGCGGGGGCATTATGGCAAATTGGAAATGGTTTGGTATCAAGTTTGGGGCGATGGGGAATGTCTCTAAAGAGGGGCTCCATGAAGGTTTGATTTTGACCGGGGGCTTGCGCCTCTTTAGGGTTTTGGATATTTCCGTGCAATCCAGCCTCAAAATGATTGCCTTTAACAACTTAGATAGCTTAGGGGGTTCGGGAGGTTTCTTAGGGGGTCTTAGCAACCTCAAAATCCCCACTTACTTAGCCTTCCGTATTGGCGGGGGTTGGGAGTGGTAGCCCTTGCTCCATGTTGAGTTTAGCAAACAGCTAGAGGGGGCTAGGGGTCCTTTTGAGCTAGAGGCTAACCTAGATTTAAAAACCCAACAAATTAGCGTGCTGTGTGGTCCCTCCGGGGCTGGCAAAAGTTCCTTTTTGCGCATTTTAGCTGGGTTGGAGTTAGTCCAAAAAGGGCGCATTTGCTTTAAAGAGTCGGTGTGGTTGGATAGCACGCAAAAAATTTGCCTCCCGCCCCAAAAACGCCCCTTGGGCTTTGTCTTCCAAGATGGCGCGCTTTTCCCGCATTTAAATGTCTATGAAAATATCATTTTTGGCAACCCACGCCACCAAGCGCGCATTGAGGAAGTGATTAGCCTAATGGGTCTAAAAGGGCTTTTAAAACACCCCACCCCCATGCTCTCAGGCGGGCAAATCCAACGAGTCGCCCTCGCACGGGCGTTGGTGCGTATTTTAGACCAACAAAACGCCCTTTTATGCCTAGATGAACCCTTGAGCGCTTTGGATGCGGATACACGGGCGCATTTGCAAGAACAACTCAAATACATCAGCGCGCATTTCAAGCTCACAACTTTAATCATCACCCACGATCTGCTAGAAGCCCACAAACTCGCCCACAATTTGATTTGGATTGAAGAAAAGCCCCAAAAACACACATGCCTTATGCGTGATTTTAAAACCCAAGAGGGGCTATGCGCACGGGTGCTAGAGATTAAGGGGCAGAGTGTGGAATTGGTTTTAGAAAGACAAATTATTTCCTTGCCCCTTAATTCTTTACAAACACCCCAAACCTTAAAAGAGGGGGATTTATGGGTGCTGAGCCCCCAGCGTGCAGAACGGGTGGATTGGCATGCGTGAATCGTGGCGTGGGTATTAGATTTAATCTTTTGTGCTAGCATGCACCAAATTTTTTTAGGAGTAACACATGCTAGATACAAGAACCCAATCGCTCAATAACAACCCTAATTTGAGCAAAAAAAGATGTCAAGGTGGTCGAAAAAAATCTTAAGCAAGAATGACTTAAAAGCGTTGGAGATGAAAAAACGCTACGCTCAAGACGGGCTGTATGTGCTCAATTTTATGAGTTCGCCCGGCAGTGGTAAAACCACGCTATTAGAAAATCTTGCCAGCTTTGGGGATTTTAAATTCTGCGTGATTGAGGGGGATTTACAAACCAATCGTGATGCCGATCGGCTGGTTAAAAAAGGTGTAGCCGCCCAGCAGATCACCACAGGCGAGGCATGTCACCTAGAGGCTGCCATGATTGAGGGGGCTTATGATATCCTCAAACAAAAGGGCGCATTGGCACAAAGCGATTACCTCATCATTGAGAATGTGGGGAATTTGGTCTGCCCCTCTAGTTATAACTTGGGTGCGGCGATGAATATTGTTTTGCTCTCCACGCCTGAGGGCGATGATAAGGTGCTTAAATACCCCACGATGTTTTTATGCGCCGATGCAGTGGTGGTGAGCAAGGCGGACTTAATGGATGTCTTTGGCTTTAGAGTGGCACAAGTGCAAGAGGACATGGACAAACTCAAACCCCAAACACCCATTTTTACCTTGAGTGCCAAAGACCCCAGCTCTTTGCAAGCCTTTAAAGATTTCTTGGCCCAAAGACGCGATCAAAATTACCAATCCGAGCATTCGTTTTAGGGAATCTGAAGTGTGTCTAGCCATCCCCTCTAAGGTGATCGCTATTGAGGGTAGCACCGCCCTTGTAGAGACCATGGGCGTGCAACGCGAGGCAAGCTTGGATTTGATGGATGAACCAGTAGATGTGGGGGATTTTGTGCTCTTGCATGTGGGGTTTGTGATGGGCAAGATAGACCAACAAGATGCCCAAGAGTCCCTAGCCCTCTACCAGCAAATGATCGCCAACATGGATGATGAATCCTAACTTCATCGATGCCTTTAGAAATCAAGATGTGATTTTGGCTTTCATAGCCAAGATCCAAAACCTAGCCCAGCAACTCCCCCCGCCCTTACGCCCCTAAACATTATGGAAGTGTGTGGGGGGCACACGCACACGCTGATGCGCTATGGATTGGGCACGCTCCTAGAACCCGCATTAAATTTTGTGCATGGTCCGGGTTGCCCTGTGTGTGTGATGCCTAAATTGCGTATCGATCAAGCCATCGCTTTAGCGTGCATGCCCAATAGCATTGTTGTAACCCTAGCCGATCTCATCAGAGTCCCCGGAAGCCAAGCCAGCTTACAACAAGTCAGAGCACAGGGCAAAGATGTGCGTTTTGTCTATAGCCCCTTGCAAGTTTTGCAGATTGCGCAAGATGACCCCAGTAAAAAAGTGGTTTTTATTGCCATCGGTTTTGAGACCACGACCCCTATGAGCGCAAGCTTAATCCAGCAAGCCCAAAAACGCCAACTTAATAATCTCTTTTTCCATCTAAACCATGTGCTCGTGCCCCCCAGTGTGCGCGCCATTTTAAATTCTAAACACCAAATCCATGCGCTCATTGCCCCCTCCCATGTGAGCGTGATCAGCGGGGCTAAGATTTATGCGCCTTTTGTGCAAGAACACCAACTCCCCGTTGTGGTGGCTGGGTTTGAACCAGTGGATATGCTGGAGGGGATTTACATGCTCTTAAAACAAGTGCTAGAAGGGCGCACCCAACTAGAGATTCAATATAGCCGTGTGGTGAGCATGCAGGGCAACTTGAGGGCGCAAAACTTAGTTGGAGAGGTGATGCAACCCCGTGCATTTGCATGGCGTGGATTGGGGGAAATCCCCTTTTCTGGAATGGGTTTGCGCCCCCGTTATGCCAATTTAGATGCCGAGATTGTGTTTAAAGAACACCTACCCCAAACTGCCCGCCTTGATCATAAACTTTGTTTGTGTGGGGATATTTTAAAGGGCGTGCTCAAACCCCTTGATTGCTCCCTTTTTGGCACGGCCTGCACCCCCACCCACCCCATTGGCGCATGCATGGTGAGTTCTGAGGGGGCATGTGCGGCCTATTATCGCTACTCTAAACCCACGCCTTGATCAGCTGGAACAAAGTGGCTAAAATGCTCAAGGCATAAATGCAAAGTAGCAATATCTTATGAATCCGCTCATTAGCTAGTAAAATGAGTTTGATCCCTATGCCCACCCCCAGCAGCGCGCCTAGCCCCGTGATTGAGCCAGCTTGCAGGGCGCGATCGTCTAACACGCCGGAGTGGTATAAAGAGATGACCCCTGAGAGGGAGGAAAAGATCACAAAAAAAGAGCCCCAAAGGCACGATCTTTTGGGTGCTATACTTTAAAAAATAGCCCAAAAAAGGCACCATTAAAATCCCCCCGCCCATCCCTAAAGGGATAGAAAAAATCCCGGTTATCAAGCCAGCTAGGGCTAAAATCCCATGTTTCTCGCTAATCCCCCATGTAAAGGATTTTGTAGCCGTAAAATTTTGGGGCTTAGAGTGCATTTTAAAATGCGCATTAGAATGATCGGAAGTGTCCGCATGGCTGAAAGCATATTTGATAAAAGTGTAGCACACCACCACCACAAAGACTCCCATCAAAATGCGATCGTCAATCCACTTGAGTAAAAAGCTCCCCAAGATCGCCCCCATCAATCCCCCAATGGCAGCAAAAAAACCCCTCTTTTAAATCCAACAAGCCCTTTTTATAATTGATGATCGAGCCAATTAAAGAGGAACAGAGCATTTGGGAGAGAGAAATCCCCACCGCATGGCTGTAGGTAAAACCGGCAAAAATAGCCGCAGGCACGACAATCTCCCCCCCACCAATGCCAAAAAAGCCTGCCGTAATGCCCGTAACAAAACCCACCAAAGCCAAGATCAAGGCTTGGATCCAATCAAGTGCCACGCTCATGGTTCCAGCAAAGGGGTTTGGCATAAGCCATGTTGTGTGCATGTCTGTCTGAGTCCCTCTAAAAGTGGGGTGCTAAGGGCCTGCATGGGGATTTGCCGCTTGTCTCTCTCTTGACTGTAATACAAATTTTCTCCTATTTTGTGCGGGATTTTAAGGATATCTTGGGCTAAAAACACTTCATAGTATTGATACAAATAAAATTGATCTTGAATAGCTTGGAAAACAAGGTATCGTTGGATGGCTGACTTGGTATCTATTTGGATTTTTAACAAAGACTTCTCACATGAAAGCTCAATGCTAGGCTCTTTTGTGAAAACCTGCAAACAAAACCCCTTACGCGCCTCTTGTCCATGGAAAATCCCCAAACAAAAGACGCTTTTATTTTTGTCTTGGAGGCTGTCTATGCCTAGCAGATACTTTTGTTGGTTAAATATGAAGGCTTGAGAGACTAACCACTCTTGCTTAGAATTTGTTGGCATGCCTACTTGTTGGGCTAACTCTTTAAGCCAGGGGGCAATGTGGGCGCGCATTTGCTCAAGGCTTAGGGGCTCTTCTTGGCGCGCCTTTAAACAGGGTTGGCTGTGCGCGCATTCTGTTTGCAAACGCGTTAAGAGTGTGTCGCTGATGGCATCTATGGAAATTGGAGTTGGGCTATACTTGGAGCTGTAATACAGAGTGGCGCTCTTGATCCCCACCCTAAGTTTGTCATAGAGTGGTGAGATGGGGGTTTGGCTAGGATAATTTTGGCGGTAAAAGCGTTGCAAGAAAAAGGCTTGATCTTTTCGAGAAAAAATTAGATGGTTGTATTCTAAATGCCCACTCTGCTCCCTGCTAAACTCAATGTGCAATAACCCTTTATCTAGCCAAAAGGGGCTAATATACCAACCCTTAGAGCGCGTGCTGACTAGACAAAAATTTGTACGAAAATTCGATCGGGTGCCCAAACCCACACAAAACCCGTTTTTGCTGTAATCTTGATTGTGTGCAGCATAGCCAAAGAGAACAAAGGGATCGGGGGTTTTAAACTGAAAAGTGCCCTTGACATTATAAGAGAGGTAATCTTTTGGGTTTAGCTTAGGGTTTGGGGCTAGTGCTTTGGATAGTTGCGTGCCCAAAGCGTCTAGCGCGCTAGAATAGTCTGTCAGGCAGGCACAAGGTTGTGCACCACCCCAAGTAAGACCAAGTGCTAAAGCCCATACCCACTCACTCAATCCCATGTTTCTCCGACCATGTTTGGCAGTCATGTTTTTTATAACAATGATCCTCTAGTGTGTCTAGCACGCCATTATCAATTGCGTCCATGTAAATTCTCTTGCCATCGCGTTTTTGGGCATAAAAGGGATCGATGTCTTTATCGCTGTCGTTGACACGGCTATAGCTTTGCAAAACATAGCGATTTTTAAAAGGCTTGAAGGTTAGAATCTCTAGGCTTCTGTGCTCCCAGTCGCATTCAATCGCATATTCATTGATGCGCAAAATAAAAGTGTCTTGTTTAAAATCCATACTAATTTGTGAAAAGGTGGCGTTAGAGTTGAGCTTTAAGCAAAAGCCTTTTTGCCATTTAGAGCCCTTGAAAAAACCAAAACACATGGTGCTCCAGTTGATTTTACCTAGTTTCTCATTGATATCATCCACACTTGGCCACAAGGTGCGCAACATAAAGCCCCGATAGAGGGTCTTGCCCACATGGGTTTTACTCTCCTCAAAGACCTCTATGGGATGACCGCTTTGTTCCCTTGGATCGTTAAGTGAAAACTCACTACTTTGATCCCTAAGCATCTTAACGACACGCGGAGGTTCAAATTCCTCAGACTCTGCCAAACCCAAGAAAAAATGGGCTACTAGCAACAAAAACCCCACAAGCCTGCCTAGTCTATTCAATCCCATGTTTCTCATCCCATGTTTGGCAGTAATGTTTTTTATAACAATGATCCTCTAGTGTGTCTAGCACGCCATTATCAATTGCGTCCATATAAATTTTTTTTGCCATCGCGTTTTTGGCGATAAAATGGATCGGGATCGTCATTATCAATAGTGCCCGTGTAGCTGTGCAAGACATAGCGATCGCCCTCTTGCTTGAAGAGCAGAGTCTGTGATTTGAAGGTAGTGTTATCGCATTCGATAAAAGACTCCTCAATTTTTAATACAAATGCATCTTTTTTAAATTCCATACTAACTTGCGAGCTCTTAGATTTGGGGTATAAAGACAAACAAAAACCCTCAAATGTTTGAGAGCTCTGCGGGGTGTTCTTGCTGATATCAAAGCACATCAAGCGCATATTAATCGCATGTTCCTCATAAGCATCATGTGCATATGGATTAGCATTTGCGACCAACAAACGCATCACAACACCACAATACAAAGTCTTCCCTACATAGGCTTGATTCACCTCTAGGATATGGGCGGTTTGAGAATAGTTGCCTTCATTGGGGTCAAAATTAGAGTCAAGCTTTTGGGCAAAACGCTCTATTTTGTTATAAGAGGTATTATAAGCACACTCCAAGCCCCATGCCAAATTAACTAGAAGGCACAAAAGCCCTAAAACCCTCCCCACTCTTAGCCTCGCCATTAATCCTCCTTGCAATACCCCTTATCTTCGCAACGCATCACTAAGTCTTCCAAAATATTTTCTTCCATGGTGTTCATGAAAATTTTCATATGGTCTCTCTTTTGGCGATAAACAGGATCGATTGGTTCATCGTTGTTTTTAACATCGAGTTTTGTTAAAACATAACGACCATGAAAAGGTTTAAAAGTAAAATGCGCGCGGTTAATCCCATTGTCTCGACCTATCCTGTCTGCTTCATCAGCACATGCCTGATAGTCCTCACGCAAGTGCAAGAGAACTGCATCTTTTTTAAACTCCATGTCAATGATAGATAAGGGAGATTCATTGTTTAACATCAGGCAAGAGCCCTTATACCACTTAGTCCCCCGACTAAATCCAAAACACATGAAGCTCAAGTCAAGTCCAGCCGTCGGACCACCATGGGAGGGATTATAGTTAATGATTTTGCCGGCCTGATAACCACGCACCACAGCCCCGCAATAAGTGATCCCACCCACCACGGCTTGACTTTTCTCTAGCACATATTGCACGCCCCATGTACTTTGGTCATTATCCTTAAATTTTTTCGCAAAATCACTTGCAATATCGAGCACAGCGTCCCAATGGTAATTTGGGTTAGTCTTACAACCCAAACCCCACGCCACATTAGCTAGAAAGCACAAAAGCCCTAAAATTTTCCCCACTCTTAGCTCCACCATTAATCACTATCGCTTTTGTCTTGACAATATCCTTTATCAAGGCAACGAAGATACAAGTTCTCTATGATATTTTGATCCATTTTAATCCATAAAAATTTGTTTGCCATCTCTTTTGGTAACCCAAGATATGGGAATTTGTAGCATGTTTGTGCTTGTATTTTGGTTACAAGGTGCATGCAAGATTTAAAGGCAAGCGATAGGCATAAAGACTGGTATGGAAAAAAACTTAAAAATGTTTTATAGGTTAGGGGGTTTTCAAAGTTTTTAATTAATTAAATTATGCTTTAATACTCATTTAGATTGGTTTAGTTGGAGTTAGTGTTTGCAAGCAGAAGGCGTTGTAGAACACCCCTATTTTGGGGTCTTTATCTTATTGGTCTTTAGTTTTGTGGTCTTTAATTGGACTTTAAAAATCCAGCGTTATATTAGCCGTGCCTTAGCCCAGCGCAAGAATGAAAAGCTCAAGCTTGCGCCCTATGAATGCGGGCCCATTGCTCTAAAGCAACAAAACCGCATCTCCCACCAATTCTATGTGATGGCGATGCTTTTTATCCTCTTTGATGTGGAGATCGTCTTCATGTTCCCTTGGGCTTTGGATTTTAAAGAATTGGGCTTTTTTGGCTTTTTTTGAGATGTTGAGCTTTCTTTTCTTGCTCACCATTGGCTTTATCTATGCTTTAAAGAGAGGAGCACTCGAATGGCACAGCATGAAATAAGTTACTTGAAAAATAGCGGGTTGCCCATTGCTCTTAGCACGCTAGACAAGCTTTTAAACTGGGGGCGCAGCAACTCGCTTTGGCCCCTCACTTATGGGTTGGCATGTTGTGCCATTGAGATGATGGCGACCGGGGGTTCGCGCTTTGATTTTGATCGCTTTGGGACCATCTTTAGAGCCTCGCCCAGACAATCCGATGTGATGATCATCGCTGGCACTTTGACCAAAAAACACGCCGAATTTACCCGTAGGCTTTATGACCAAATGCCCGAACCCAAATGGGTGATCTCAATGGGTTCATGTGCGAACACGGGGGGGATGTTTAACACCTACGCAACCGTGCAGGGCGTGGATCGCATTATCCCCGTGGATATTTACTTGCCCGGGTGCGCACCCCGCCCAGAGACTTTGCAATATGCCCTTATGGTGTTGCAAGATAAGATCCGCCGGGCTAAAGCCCTCCCCACCCCTAACCCCAAACGCTTGATCTAAGGCTGATAATGATTAGAAAACAACGCCCCAATGCCAATATGCAAAGGCAAGTGCATTATTCTGATAGGTTCCATGTGGTCCCTGACACGCCTAAGAAATCTTTGATTGGCACGCCCTATGAGGTGATCTACAACCATTTGAGCTATTCTTACCCGATTTTGCAACACTTTTTAGAATTAGATTGTGCGGTCTTTTGGGTGCAAAAAAGCGACTTGGTCGGTGTAGCGGGTTATCTTAAACGGCTGGGGTATGAAACCTTGAGCGAGATGAGCGCAATTGACTTTTTGGAAAAAAGAGGGGAGTTTGAGCTATTTTACCAGTTTGTGTCCTTTGCCCCTAACTTTGCGGGGAAACGGCGGGTGCGCTTGAAATGCACGCTCTTAGAGAACGAACAAATGGACACTCTCAGCCATCTCTTTAGATCGGCTTTGTGGAGTGAGAGAGAGGCTTATGATATGTTTGGGATCATCTTTAAAGATCACCCGCATTTGTGCCGTATTTTAATGCCCGAGGATTGGGTGGGGCACCCCTTGCGTAAGTCTTATCCGCTTAAGGGGGATGAACATGCCGCTTGGTATGAGGTGGATAAGATTTTTGGCAAGGAATACCGCGAAGTTATTGGACCCGAGCAAAGAGATAGCGCACGGGTGGATGAAAAAGACACCTTTAACTTCTCTAAGATCGGGCATGAACAATCTAAGGGTTTGCCTTTGGAGGATAACCCCAGTAAATACACCTTCCAAAAGTCCTTGTTTGTCAAAGATTTACACACAAAAGAGCCCACAGAGCTTAAAGAGCGTCCCTAATGGCACAGATTTTTACCAAACTCAAACCCCAGTTTGAAAATGTGATCTTTGAACGCGATGATGACCAAATGGTGATCAACTTTGGTCCCCAACACCCCTCATCACATGGGCAACTGCGTCTGATCTTAGAGCTGGATGGGGAGAAAATCATTAAAGCCACGCCTGATATTGGCTATTTGCATCGGGGTTGTGAAAAGCTGGGCGAGAATATGATCTACAATGAATACATGCCCACCACCGATCGCCTCGATTACACCTCATCAACCAGCAATAACTACGCCTTTGCCTATGCAGTCGAAAAGCTCTTGGGGCTAGAAATCCCCCGCCGTGCCCAAGTGATCCGCACGATTTTATTAGAATTAAACCGCGTGATCTCGCATGTATTTTTCTTAAGCGTGCATGCCCTTGATGTGGGCGCAATGTCGGTATTTCTGTATTGTTTTAAAACCCGAGAGTATGGGCTGGACTTGATGGAGGATTATTGCGGGGCACGGCTCACGCATAATGCGATTCGAATCGGGGGTGTGCCTTTGGATTTGCCGCCTAACTGGCTAGAGGGGCTTAGAAGCTTTATTGCCGAAGTTAGGGGCATGCACAAACTCATTAGTGGCTTGCTAGATAGTAACCGCATTTGGCGCGCGCGTTTGGAGAATGTGGGCAAGCTCACTAAAGAACAGGCAAAGTCGTGGGGAGCAAGTGGGATCATGTTGCGCGCCACCGGGATTGCCTATGACATCCGCAAAGAAGAGCCTTACGAATTGTATAACGAGTTAGATTTTGATATTCCAGTGGGTAACCATGGGGATAGCTACGATCGCTACTTGCTCTACATGTTTGAGATCGAACAATCCTTGCGGATGTTAGAACAGCTGATCCCCTTGTATGCGCCCACCAACACCACGATCATGGCGCACGCCCCCCATTACATCAGCGCGCCCAAAGAGGATATCATGACCCAAAACTACGCCTTGATGCAACATTTTGTCTTAGTAACCCAAGGCATGCGCCCGCCCAAGGGCGAGGTCTATGCCCCCACCGAATCGCCCAAGGGCGAACTAGGCTTTTTTATCCATTCAGAGGGTGAGCCTTACCCTTACCGCCTCAAAATCCGCGCCCCGAGTTTCTTCCATATTGGATCGTTGCAAGATGTTTTAGTGGGGCAGTATTTAGCCGATGCGGTTACCATTATTGGATCGAGTAATGCCGTCTTTGGGGAGGTGGATCGATGAGGCGGTTTGATCTACGCCCTTTAAGAGATGAGCCCAATGAGGCGGTCTTGAATCGTTTGGGGGCGATCATGGATGCTAGCGTGGCTGCAGATGAGGTGGTGATTTTCATGTTAGAAGTGGTGGATTTTGATATTGTGGAGCAGAGTGCGGAATTTATCCAAAAAAAGGGGCGATCTCTTGCTTAATTCTTTGCGGTTTAACCGCGTAGATTGGACTTTAGTGGTTAAAAAGGCTAGTGCATGCCAAGCGTAGAGATAGACGGGCAAACCATCGAGTTTAAAGAGGGGCAGACGATCTTAGAAGCCGCTAGGAGTGCGGGGGTGTATATCCCGGCTATTTGCTATCTGAGTGGGTGTTGCCCCACCGTGGCGTGCAAGATGTGCATGGTGGAGGTGGATGGCAAGCGGGTTTATGGCTGTAACACCAAAGCCAAGCCCAATAGTAAAATCTGCACCAACACTCCCGCTATCAAAGCCGAACGCAAGATGATCATGCAAACCTATGATGTCAATCACCCCTTAGAGTGCGGGGTGTGCGATAAAAGCGGGGAGTGCGAATTGCAGGATATGACCATGCGCATGCAAGTGGAAACCCAGCCCTTTAGTGTGCGGGATAACTTAAAGCCCTTTGCCTTTTGGGCGCAAGCCTCTTACGATCCTAATTTGTGCATCATGTGCGAGCGCTGTGTAACCACTTGTAGCGATAATATCGGGGATGCTAATTTAAAGGCAGTGAAGGCGGATTTGCACGCCCCGGATAAATTCAAAGCCAGCATGCCCAAAGACCCCTTTAGTGTGTGGAGTCGCAAACAAAAGGGGATGATTGGCTTTGTAGGCAACACCCCTTGTTTTGATTGCGGGGAGTGTATTTCTGTGTGCCCGGTGGGCGCGATTGTCTATAAAGATTTTAGTTATAGTGCCAATGCTTGGGAGCTCAAACACATCGACTCGACTTGTATGCATTGTGCAGCCGGGTGTTTGATTGACTATGAGGTGCGCCATTTTGACACTTTAGGCGAGGATCAAAAAATCTTCCGCGTGGGTAATGACTTTTACCATAACCCCATCTGTGGGGCGGGGCGTTTTGCCTTTGATTGTTCCTCGAGCAAGGAGGGTAGCCCTGACTTATTAGAGGCGGTGCAACGATTCAAGGAGGCTAGGGCAGTGCTGATCGGGGGCGATCTGCTCAATGAAGAAGCCTACTTGATCGAATACATGCGCACTAAACTGGGCTTTAAGCTTTATAATGAACCCGTGCGTCTGTTCCAAGAGTTTTTAAACACATTTGGCATGCCTTGTGAGAGTGTAGAGAGTATTAGAAGTGCCAATGCGATTTTCACCCTGGGATCACAAATTAGAAACGAAAACCCGCTGATTAAATATGCGATCTCTAATGCGCTCAAGGTCAATAAAGCTAGTCTAATTTACGCCCATCCGATCTTAGATCAAGACATCACCAAGATTTGTCGCAGTGTGTTGCCTATTTGCATGTATGGGGTTGAAGAATTGATTTTGGGGGCTTTGATGTTGGCTTTAGGTATCTCTAGCCCCTGTCTAGAGCCCATCTTGGCGAGCTCTTTTGAAGTCCCGCAAGTTTGCGACCTAGAAAAGCCCACAGAGCCTAAGATATTCTACAAATTATTCAAGGATAGCGAGCTTAGATTAGAAATCTATGACAAAATGCATAGCTTTTTGAACAAGGCTAATCAAATTGCCCTCATTATTGGCAAAGAAATTTACACCCACCCCCAAGCCAAAAACATGGCTTTAATGCTCCAAGAGATTGCCAAACACCCCAAAGTGAAGATCATCTTGATCCCCCCAACACCCAATGCTTTGGGCATCGCCTCCATCTGCCAGCTAGACAAACAAGAGGGCTTAGAGAGTCCTAGCGTGGGCGTGCGCACACGGGCAGATTACACCCTAGATAGTGATTTTAACCAAGCCCACCGCGTGGATTTTATTTTGCCTAGTTTTAACCAACTAGAGGGGAGCACCACCAATTTTGAAGGGCATTTATTGCCCCTAAGACCCGCACTCAAATTTGAAGGCTACGATCTAAGCGACATCGCCCAACATTTTGGGCTTTTGGGCGAGAGTTTAATAGATTATACCCACCTATTGCCCCAAGAAAAGGGTTACAAACCCATCGCCTATGATGATCTGCTCAATGCCTATGGCAATGATAAACGCAATTTAAGGGGCTATGCCCTTAAAATCCCCCAACAAGAGAGCCCCACCCAAGCCCAGCCCATTAGCCCAAACACACCCCTTGCTTTCAATGCCTATTGCCAATACCCCCAAAGCCAATTTGGCTTAGGCACTCTGTTTAGCCAAAATCTCCAGCTCAAAGAGGGGATTTATACCTCCCAAGCGTATTTGGAGAGTTTGGGAATCAAAGAAGGGGAGGTTATTTGTCTGAGTTGTGGGGATTTAAAGTTAGAAGGCCCGCTGTTTGTCGATCGCGCCTTAGAACAAGCCGTGTTTGTGGTGAGCCCCAGTTTAGACAAGGCAGGCATTTTCAAAGATAGCTGGTTTGCTAATTTACAAGTGGAGGGCGCATGAGCGCTTATATCATAGAGACTTTACTCAAAATCTTAGTGGTTATCTTGGTCTTTGCGGGCTTAGGGGCGTTTGGGACTTATTTAGAACGCAAGGTGTTAGCCATTTTCCAACGCCGACTAGGTCCGACCTATGTCGGTCCTTTTGGGCTCTTGCAAGTGATCGCCGATGCGATCAAGCTTTTCACCAAAGAAGATGTGATCCCCCAACATGCCAACCGCTTGATCTTTTCTCTAGCCCCCGTAATTGCGATGGTGAGTGCCTTTGTGTGCATGGCTCCCATTCCCTTTTTTTGGGGATTTTACAATTTTTGGCTACACCATTAAGCCCATTATCTCGGATATTAATGTCGGTCTGCTCTTTTTCCTAGCGGTGGGCTCGGCAGGCATTTATGCGCCTTTGCTAGCTGGGCTAGCCTCTAATAGCAAATACGCTTTAATTGGATCAGCGCGCGCAGCTATCCAGCTTTTGAGCTTTGAGGTGGTGAGCACCTTGACGATTTTAGCCCCCTTGATGGTGGTAGGCTCGCTCTCTTTAGTGGAGATCAACAACTACCAAGCTGGCGGACTAACCCATTGGCTAGTCTTCAAACAACCCCTAGCTTTCTTTTTATTTTTAATTGCCAGCTATGCGGAGCTCAATCGCACCCCCTTTGACCTGCTCGAACATGAAGCCGAAATTGTGGCGGGCTTTTGCACCGAATATAGTGGCTTGCGTTGGGGTATGTTTTTCTTAGCCGAATACGCCCATCTTTTTTGCCTTTTGTTTTGTGATCTCGCTGATTTTCTTTGGGGGGTATAATCCGTTGTGGATTATCCCGGGCGGGGTGATGATCTTGTTGAAAGTCTGTTTCTTTGTGTTTTTGGCGATGTGGGCGCGCGCGACCTTCCCCCATGTCCGTCCCGATCAGCTCATGCGTGTGTGTTGGAAGATCATGTTACCCTTGTCTCTAGTGAATATCCTCATCACGGGGCTTGTGATTTTGCTTTAAAGGAGAGTGCTTGGCAAAACAAACTTATAAGTGGCTCAAAGACCCTCCCCAAGAGGACAGCGCACCCAAAAAAGTATGGGGCACGCTCAAATCTAGCTTTGGGTTAGACCTCTTTAAGGGTTTGGGCTTGACGATCAAGGAATTTTTTAGCAAAGAGGTTACGATCCACTACCCTATGGAGGTCTTGCCCTTAAGCCCGCGTTACCGCGCCGTGCATCACTTGCAACGACTCTTGGATTCTGGCTCGGAGCGTTGCATTGGGTGTGGGTTGTGTGAGAAGATTTGCACGAGTAATTGCATCCGCATCATTACCCATAAGGGCGCAGATGAACGCAAACATATCGATAGTTATACGATCAATTTGGGGCGTTGCATTTATTGCGGGTTGTGTGCGGAGGTCTGCCCGGAATTAGCGATCGTGATGGGGCAACGCTTTGAAAATAGTAGCGTGCAACGCTCCCAATTTGGGGGCAAGGCGGAGTTTTTAACCGATGTGGCGAGCGCTAAAGATCATAGCCATGTGGAATTTGCTGGCTTTGGTGCGCCCAGTGTAGATGCTAGCCAACGGGTGCAACAAACGCCCCTAGATTATGCCAGCAAAGAGGAACAAGCCAGTCAAGAGGAAAACAAAGATGCTTGATACAATCGCCTTTTACTTCTTTGCAATTCTCACTTTGAGCATGGCGTTAGTGGTGATCACCACCAAAAATATTTTATATGCCATGAGCGCACTGGCTGTAACGATGGTCTTTGTGGCTGCCTTCTTTTTCTTGCTCAATGCGCAGTTTCTAGGCGTGGTGCAGATTTTAGTCTATGTGGGGGCGGTGATTGTGATGTATGCTTTTGGCATGATGTTCTTTAATGCCTCTGAAGAGGTCTTTGAGCGCGCGCATGCCCCTAAATTAGCGTGGTTTTTAGCTGGAGGCATTGGCTTGGTGTTGGTGTTGGCTCTAGGTGCGCCGGCGATCAATGACCATGTGAGCGCGCAAGCGTCCTATTATGCCAAAGAATACCACGCCACACAAGACTTGCTCACTAACCCCAAAGATGTCCCCCAACTCAAACTGCTAGGCTATGCCCTCTTTGGGAAGTATTTGATCGTTTTTGAAGCCGGGGGGCTGATGCTCTTGGTGGCGTTGGTGGGCGGAATAGCCAGTGCTTTAAGAAAAAGCCATTTGAAGGATGAGGCGTGATCACATTGGGGCATTACTTGGTTTTTGCGGGGCTATTGTTTTGTATTGGGCTAGCAGGGCTGTTGAGGCGTAAGAATATCTTAATGTTGTTTTTCTCTACTGAGATCATGTTAAATGCCATCAATATCGCCCTAGTCGCCACCGCACACTATATCCACAACATACAAGGGCAAGTCTTTGCCCTTTTTATGATCGCCCTAGCCGCTAGTGAGGTGGCGGTGGGTTTAGGCTTGGTGATCTTGTGGTTTAAAAAGCACAAAAGCCTTGATATAGATACACTCAATAGCATGAAAGGCTAGAGATGGATGCGTATTGGCTCTTATTAGCGGTGTTGTTTTTGCCCTTAGGCGGGGCGATCTATGCGGGGCTTTGGGGGGGGTGTCGCCGGCATTTGCATGTGGGGGTGCTCAATTCCTTGCTCTTGTTTGTGTCCTTTTTGAGTGCTTTGGTGTTGTTGATTCAGGCACTGCAAGGCTATTCCTATCAGGCGTTTTTGCTGGATTGGATCAACATGGGGGATTTTCGCATCGGGTTTTCTTTCATGCTCGATCCCATTAACGCTGTGATGATTGTGGTCGTAACTTTGGTTTCTTTCTTAGTGCATGTCTATTCCATTGGCTACATGCAACATGACAAGGGCTATAACCGCTATTTTAGTTATCTCTCTGGCTTTGTGTTTTCCATGCTCTTTTTGGTGCTGAGTGATAATTTTTTAGGGCTCTTTGTGGGCTGGGAGGGCGTGGGGCTATGCTCCTATCTCTTAATTGGCTTTTGGTATCACAAGAGCAGTGCTAATAGTGCCTCCATTGAAGCCTTTGTGATGAATCGCATGGCGGATTTGGGCATGCTCATGGGCATTTTGTTATTGTATTGGAGTGTGGGATCGCTCCAATATTCTGTTGTCTTTGCTAATATTGGCTCAATCGACCCCTATGTGCTCTTTTGGATTGGGGTCTTGCTCTTTGTGGGGGCGATGGGTAAGAGCGCACAATTCCCCATGCACACTTGGCTAGCCAATGCGATGGAGGGTCCCACACCCGTATCTGCCTTGATCCATGCCGCCACGATGGTTACAGCGGGGGTGTATTTATTGGTGCGTGCCCACCCGCTTTATAGCGCAATCCCCCAAGTGGGTTATGCCATTGCGTGTTTGGGGGCATTTGTGGCTCTCTTTGGGGCAAGCATGGCATTAGTCAATAAGGACTTAAAACGCATCATCGCCTATTCCACGCTCTCCCAACTAGGTTACATGTTTGTAGCCGCAGGTTTGGGGGCTTACTGGGTCGCCCTCTTCCACCTCTTCACGCATGCCTTTTTTAAAGCCCTCTTGTTCTTGGGGGCGGGCAATGTCATGCACGCCATGCACGATGAGTTAGACATTAGCAAAATGGGCGGGCTTTACAAACCCTTGAAAATGACCGCAATTTTTATGATCATCGCCTCTGTAGCCCTGTGTGGGATTTACCCCTTTGCAGGCTTTTTCTCCAAAGATAAAATCTTAGAAGTGGCTTTTGGATCGGCTCATCATGGGCTCTTTTTGGCTCTACTCATTGGAGCACTCTTCACCGCCTTTTATAGCTTTAGGCTCTTGATGTTGGTTTTCTTTGCGCCCAAAGTGCATAGCATCGAGCACCCCCATGAAGCCCCCAATTTCATGCTCACTGCCATGTTGCCCCTTGTGATCCTAGCCATTATGGCGGGCTTTTTTGAACATTCCTTTTTTAATTTTGTCTCCCAAGCCATCAGCGTGCCCTCCTTTTTGGATTATTACCCCTCTAAGGGGCTGTTGGTGGGCTTGAGCCTTGTTTTGGTTTCTGCAGCGATCATCTACGCCTTTAAAAAATACCAAAAAGGCATGGTGTGCAAAAACAAGGGGCATGGCTTTTTTTACAACTTGCTTTATAACCAATACTATATCCCCCAGCTTTATGCGTGTTTGGCACGGGGTTTTTTTGCGTTTTTTGTCTGTTCTTGTGGCGCAAGGTGGAGGTGCGCTTGCTCGATCAATTCATCGATGCGTTGGTGAAAATCCCCGCCTTTGTGGGCACTTTAATAAGACCTATGCAAAGTGGGAATTTGAGCGCGGCTTTAAGGTGGATGGCTCTTGGGGTGTTGGTGCTCTTGGTGTGTGCTTTGTTGAGATTTTGGAGTTAGTATGAGCTCAGGTGGTTATTTGTTAAATCTGCTGGTTTTCTTCCCGCTCTTGGCTACATTGCCCATGTTTAAGATTAGCGGGCAACATGCGCGCGCCTACGGGGTCGTGGTGGCGGGTATTGAGCTTTTGTTGGTGCTGTGTCTATGGTCTCTTTTTGATTACAGCACGGGGAATTTGCAATTCCAAAGCAAGACCGACTTGCTTGGCAATGGGCAGTTTTTCTTTATATTGGCTGTTGATGGCATTTCGCTCTTTTTGGTGATTCTCAATGCCCTAGTGATTTTCTTAGCCACCCTAGCGGTGTATGAAAACAAAAAGCACATGCTCTTATCCCTCTTGCTCTTGGAGGGTATTTTAATGGGCGTTTTTCTAGCCCAAACCTTATTAATGTTTTATGTGTTTTGGGAGGTGTCGCTCTTGCCCGTGCTCTACATGATCGGGCGTTTTGGGGTCAAGGATCGAGTCTATTCGGGGCTTAAATTTTTTCATCTACACCTTTTTAGCCTCTTTAATCATGTTGGTGGGTTTCCTCTACTGGGCTTATGCAAGCTATTTGACTGCGCGTTCTGGAGTAGCCCCTTCTTCAGTGGCAATTTGGGGGATGACCTTTAGCGATTTTGCCAATTTGAGTGCCTATATCCCCTTGCAAACGCAATTTTGGGTGTTCTTAGCCCTCTTTGCAGGCATAGCCGTTAAAATCCCCATTTTCCCCTTCCATAGCTGGATGCCCCATGCTTATGGGAATGCCCCCATTGTGGGCTCGGTGGTGCTCTCTGCTTTGCTTTTAAAAATGGGGACTTATGCGCTTGTGCGTTTGCTCTTGCCTCTCTTGCCCCATTTGCTCCCCCATTTTTTTATTGCCCTTGAGCCTATTAGCCCTGTGCATGGTGATCTATGCGGGCATTTTGGCTTGCGCGCAAACTGAGATGAAACGCTTGATTGCCTATAGCTCCATGTCGCACATGGGCGTAGCACTCTTAGGGCTCTATGCGCTCAATGTAGAGGGCGTGGGGGGCGCGATTTTTACGATGTTCTCCCATGGTTTGGTGAGTGCTGGGCTGTTCTTGTTGGTGGGCATGCTTTATGAGCGCCACCCCTCTAGTAAAATCGTGGCTTATCAAGGGGTGGCACATTCCATGCCTGCCTTTGCTACCTGTTTTATGTTCGTGTTGCTAGCCAATGTGGGCATGCCCTTAACCAGTGGCTTTGTGGGTGAGTTTTTAAGCTTGCTGGGCTTTTTTAATGTCTCCCCTCTGATCACCCTGCTAGCCGGGAGCACCATCATTTTATCTGCCATCTACATGCTCAATCTGTATAAAAAAGTCTTTTTTGGCGTGCCTAAGCACTCCTCCCAAGCCCTCAAGGATTTATGCGGGCGTGAAAAATTCATCTTAGGCACCCTGATTGCCGCCATTTTGTTTTTTTGGGATTTACCCCAAGCCCATTTTAACACCCATTGAAAAGAGCGTGCAGGTTTTGTTAAACACAACGCAACCCCTTAAGGATCAATGATGGACTCTTTACTCTCTTTTCCAGACACGCAAACCATGCAAGAGTTTAACATGCTCACCTTCTTGCCCCTTCTGATCAGTGTGGGCGGGGGGATTTGCTTGCTCTTGTTGAATGCGTTTAAACGCAGTTTTTCAAGAGACCTCAATGTCTCTTTGGTGATCGTGTTCTTAGCCCTGAATTTATTGGCTGTGTGGGCGCATTGGTCTGGGTTTAATTTCAGATATTTTGGCGCATGGGAGCAATGGTTGGTAGGGCATGCTTTGGACAATGATGCCATCACCTTTATTGCCCAAACCTTGATCGTGCTGGCTAGTTTGTTGCTCATCATCTTGGTTTTCTCCAAAGAGAGATTTGCAGAGTTCCAAACTCCCGAATTTTACCCCCTCTATTTGTTCATGGTGGCTGGTTTTGAGCTGATGGTTTCCACCCAACACCTTTTATTGATCCTCATTGGTTTAGAAAGCGCGTCTTTGGCAATGTGCGTGCTGATGGCACTCAATAACAAAAAAGTGGGTATTGAGGCGGGCTTAAAATATTTCACAATGGGCATGCTGGCTAGTGTGTTCTTTGTCTTGGGGGCGGCCCTGTTTTATCTCAAGACGGGGCAATTTAGGCTTTGGCATTTTGGGGATTATTCGGATACCTATTCGCTATTGCTCACCACGCTCTCTTTAGCCTTTATCATCGGCGCATTGGGCTTTAAGGTGTCTTTAGTGCCCTTCCACACTTGGATGCCTGATATTTATGAGGGGAATAACCCTGTCTTTGCTGCCTTTATCTCCATTGTGCCTAAAATTGCAGGGCTAGCGGTTCTCATACGCATTATAAACTACGCACTAGTGCCCCCACTCGAGTCCGCGATTTTAAACCTCTCTACAATCTTAATTGCCCTCACCATCACCATCCCCAATGTCCTTGCCCTCCTGCAAAAAGATGCCAAACGCATGATGGCTTATAGTTCGATTTCCCATGCGGGTTTTGCACTCTTGGGGGTGATCACCAATGGTTCTATCGTTTTTACCTACTGGATTTACTTCCTCTTCACCAATATTGGGGCGTTTGCGTTTTTTTGGTTTATTAGCCAACAAGCAAGACTCCCTAGCCTCCAACTACGCCTACCCCTATGAGCGTTTCAATGGGCTCATCAAAACCCACCCCGCATTGGCTTTGCTGGGGGCTATCTTTATTTTCTCCCTAGCTGGAATCCCGCCCTTTTCGCTTTTTTTGGGGCAAGCTCATTGTTTTACAAGCCCTGATGAATCAAGGCATGTTTTTGCCCATGGTGATTGTGATCAACAGCGCAATCAGCGTGGCATATTATTTTAAAATCTTGGTGGCGATGTTTTTCAAACCCGCCCCGCAAACCCCTACTCCCTTGAGCAATGCAAGCCCTGCTGTGAGTGCGCTGGGCATTTTAATGGCGATCTTGTCTGCATGCCCCTTAATAGGTTTGGGCTTTTATTGGGGGCTAGGGGTAACTCCTACTTGGGTGTGGCCCTTCCGTCTTTTGATGCCATGAATCAATGCTAAAAGCCATTGCTCTTTTGCTTCTGTGGGGCGCGTTTTTAAACGCCCTGAACATGACCATCACTAAGGGGCGGGAAAAAGAACAAGATTTTGCCACCCTCACCCTCACGCACAGCACACCCTTTAAATGCGAGCAAGCCAAGATACCTCCCAAAGAAATCGTTTGTATTATAGATGCCATTCCCAAAGCTGGTTTCACGCCTGTGGATACCGAGTTTTTCAGCATCTCCTACACCATGCAAGAGCGGGTTTTTCATTTGCACATCAAGCCCAAATTTAAAGAAAAACTCTTTGCCATCCCCTATGACTATAAACGACACATCCCTATCCAAAAACTTAAACCTAATATGTCTAAAACATGGCAGATTGTGGGCTATCATAGCAAAATCCCCTTTTTGACTCCACAAAACCCCCTAGTGGCTTCCAATCAAGGAATCAATTTCCCCATTCTCATTGAAAATGCCCAAACCCCCTTGATCCAAGAATTAGATGTGGATAATAAACCCCTCACCTACTCTAAGGGGCAGGATTTAGAAGAATATTTGGGCGTGAAACAATCCATCCAGCAAAAAGAATATCTGCAAGCCCTCAAAGCCATTAGCCGTATCTTTAGGGTTTATCCTAACACCCTCTTTAAAAAAGACCTCTACCTCTATGAGATGATTGCTTTGAGTAGCCTCAAAAAGAAACAAGACTTAGTCATCCAAATTGCAAACCAATGGCTTAAATTCTACCCCGCTGATTCCCAAGTCCCCCATGTGCTCTACATGATGGGTAAAGCTTATAGTCAAATTAATTATGACTTGCAAGCTGTAGCGAGTTTTAAGCGTGTTATTATGGAGTATCCCCATGATCGTTATGCCGCACTCGCACAAATGCACTTAGCCGAGCAAGCAAGCAATCGGGGGGATAAAAGTGCCGCCTTAGCTGGATTCCAGAAGGCTTATGGTCAAGCAAAGGACATTGAGAGTGCGAGCAACATTGCCTTCAACTGGGCGCGTTTTGATCTCCAAGACAATGGGGGCAAGAACACCCAACTGATCTTGGACAAAGTCTTAGAAGCCAACCCTCTTTTTTTCGCCCAAAACCCAGCAAAATCCTATGAAACACTTCTAGACTTAAAGGCAAAAGGCATTTTTGAGCCTGCCATTAAAATCGCCCAGCTCTTAGCCGATCAAGATGACGATCCCATCATTAAAGAAAAGGCTGCTTTTGAACTAGGCGCACTCTATGCCAAGAATAACCAACCCGATGAAGCCCACCGCGCTAATCTAGAATATTTAGATAACTATAATAATGCTATCCATGTGGGTTTAGTCAAAAATAGAGATGAAGAAGTCTTATTCTCCATGCATGGGAATTTTGATGACAAAATGGCGCGTTATGACAAAATCTTACAGGAGTTCCCTCTAGGCTCCAAAGAACACCAAAAGGCACTCGATCACAAAGCCAAGTTGTTATTATCCCGCAAATACTACACGCAGGTTTTAGCCCTAGCCCCCGATTTGAAAAACAATTCGCCCTACATGCAAGAGGCCTTGTTGCATTTGAGTCGATCGGCTTTACAAAGTGGGGATTGCCCCAGATTTAACACCTATGCGGTGCAAATCCACCCCCTAGAACCTAAAAACTTCGATCCCCCCAAACAATTAAGCGCCTTTGATTGTCTTTATGATGCCGCCCTCTACCAACAAGCTGCCATTTTCTCTAAGGGGGCATTGCAACACAACACGCCTGACAAACTCGCTTGGCTTTATCGTCAAGGGCGTAACCTCTATGCGCTCAATAATTACCCAGACTCCGTGCTGGCAGCCAAAGACGCATTCATGCTAGCCACCCTCAACAAGCAAGAAAAATATTATGACATCGCCTTTACCTTGTTTTTTGACTACATGCAAACCAATAACGCCCCAGAGGCTTTTAAGATTTATAATAAATTGCAAGAACACTTCAAAGACGATGAACGCATGATTGAGGTTTATGCGTTTTTGCTTGAGTATGAAGGCAAGAGCAAGAACAACCCCACCACTTTAGAAATCTACGCTAAAAATCTTATCGCTTTGCAAAAACGATATAAAAACAACAGCTACACGCCCTATGCCCAAGAACAGCTTATCAGCGCATTGATCAGAGGGGACAAACTCCAAGAAGCCTTGCAAGAAAGCAACGCCCTTTTGGATAGAAAACTCGATCCCAAAGATCGCCAAAGGGTTTTGTATAGCAAAGCCACCATTTTAAGACAAGAAAATGATCTAAAAGGGGCTCAAGAAAACTTTCAATCTTGCTTGAATATCCCTCTTGATTCGGCATGGAAAGATTTATGCTCCCAGGCCCTCAACCTATCCAAACCCTAAAAGCATAGGTTTAGATGATCCCACAAGCTACAAATTTGTTGCAGAGTGTGCCAAGTCCCACAAAAGCCTGTCTTGTTAGTTCTAATTCAGTATTTAAATGCTAGCATGCTGACTCCAAATTTTAAACGATCTAAGGGCATAAGGAGTTAAAATGTCTAAAATGCTAGCCCCTGAGGGCGTGCCGGTTTGGGTGAATGAGCAGAGGTGTAAGGGCTGTGATCTATGCGTCTCGGTATGCCCAGCGGGGGTGCTTGGCATGGGTGTGCGCTTGGACCACATCTTGGGTAAGGTGGCTAAGGTCGCCTATCCTGAGAGCTGTATTGGGTGTTGCAAGTGCGAATTGGGTTGTCCTGATTTTGCCATTTATGTTGCCGAGAAAAAAGACTTTAAGTTTGCCAAGGTCTCTAAAGAGGCAGAGCAAAGGGGCATCAAGGTGCGCGCTAACCATTACATGTTATTAGAAGAGAGTGTAGCGCAAGGGAGGGGACAATGAGAGAATTAATCTCAGATGGGAATGACTTGGTCGCTCAGGCGGCTATTGATGCGGGTTGCCGCTTTTTTGGGGGTTATCCCATTACGCCCAGCTCGGATATTATGCATGCGATGAGTTTGCTTTTGCCCGCCCACGAGGGGCATTTTATGCAAATGGAAGATGAGATCGGCGGGATTTGCGTGGCTTTGGGGGCGAGCATGAGCGGGGTAAAATCCATGACGGCTAGCTCGGGTCCGGGGATTTCTTTAAAAGTGGAGCAAATTGGCTATTCTTATATGACCGAAACACCCCTAGTGATTGTAGATGTGATGCGATCTGGTCCTTCAACGGGCATGCCCACACGGGTCGCCCAAGGGGATATTAGCTTTTTAAAACACCCCATCCATGGTGATTTCCAGTCTGTAACTTTGGCTCCGGGCAACTTGCAAGAAGCCTATACCGAAACAATTCGGGCGTTTAACTTAGCCGAAAAATTGATGACCCCGGTTTTTCTAGTGCTAGATGAAACCATCGGGCACATGTACGGGCGGGTGGAATTACCCGACTTGGAGCAGGTGCAAAAAAGCATCATTAACCGCCGTGTGTTTAAGGGCGATCCTAAGGATTATAAACCCTATGGCGTGCCTTTAGATGAGTCTGCCATCCTCAATCCCTTTTTTACCGGTTATCGCTACCATGTAACCGGGTTGCACCACGATGCCATTGGTTTCCCCACAGAGGATGCCAAAGTGGGGGGCGAATTGATGGATCGCCTCTTTAATAAGATCAATTCCAAAGCAGAGTCGGTGAATTTGAATGAAGAGATCGACATAGAGGGGGCGGACTTATTGGTGATTGGGTATGGTTCTAGTGCCTTGTGTGTCAAGGAAGCCCTAAGGGATTTGAAAACACAGAATTACCCTAAAAAAGTCGCCTTTTTCCGCCCCTTGACCCTGTGGCCCAGCCCGGATAAAAGATTGCAAGAACTAGGCAAGCAATTTGAAAAAATCTTGGTGGTGGAACTCAATAAGGGGCAGTATATCCATGAGATTGAGCATGTGATGCACAGAAAAGTAGAGGGCTTATTGCAAGCTAACGGGCGGCCCTTTAGCCCCAAACAAATCATGGCGAAAATCAAGGAGTTATAATGGCGTTTAACTACGATGAATATTTGCGTGTCGAGCGCACGCCCACGCTTTGGTGTTGGGGCTGTGGGGATGGCGTTATTTTAAAGTGTATTATCCGTGCCATTGACGCGCTGGGCTGGAATATGGATGATGTGTGCTTGGTGAGCGGGATTGGGTGTAGCGGGCGGATGAGTTCGTATGTGAATTGTAACACCGTGCACACCACGCATGGGCGCGCATTAGCCTATGCCACCGGGATTAAAATGGCAAATCCCAGTAAGCATGTGATCGTGGTCTCTGGCGATGGGGATAGCTTTGCCATTGGAGGCAACCACACCATCCACGCTTGTAGGCGTAATATTGATTTAAACTTGGTTTTGGTGAATAACTTCATCTACGGGCTGACTAATTCGCAAACCTCCCCCACCACGCCCAATGGCATGTGGACGGTAACCGCTCAAAGTGGCAATATTGATAACCACTTTGATCCATGCCAGATCACGATGGCGGCTGGGGCGACCTTTGTAGCCCGTGAGAGTGTTTTAGACCCTAAAAAGCTAGAACGGGTGCTAGTAGAGGGCTTTAAGCACAAGGGCTTTAGCTTTGTGGATGTGCATAGTAATTGCCATATCAATTTGGGGCGTAAAAATAAAATGGCGCAAGCCGCCCAAACTTTGGAATGGATCGCCTCTAGGCTGGTGAGCCAACGCGCCTATGAGCAGTTAAGCCCTGAAGAGAGGGAGGATAAATACCCCACAGGCATTTTAAAACAAGACCTATATAAAGTGGAATATTGCGAGGCGTATGCGGGCGTGATCAAAAAGGCTAAAAAAGAGAGGAGCTAACATGGAATTACAATTACGATTTACAGGCGTGGGGGGGCAGGGGGTGCTTTTAGCCGGTGAAATTTTAGCCGAAGCTAAGATCGCCTCGGGAGGGTTTGGCACCAAGACTTCGACCTACACCAGCCAAGTTAGGGGCGGACCCACCAAAGTGGATATTATTTTGAACTCTGAGGAGATCATTTACCCCTATGCCAAAAGTGGGGAGATTGATTTTATGCTCTCTGTGGCGCAAAGTAGCTACATGCTATTTAAGGACGATGTCAAAGATGGGGGGGTTGTGGTGGTCGATCCCAACCTTGTCAAACCCAGCGCACAAGATGAAGCGCGCTTGCAACTTTATAAAATCCCCATTATTAGCATCGCTAAAGATGAGGTGGGTAATATCATCACGCAATCGGTGGTGGCGTTGGCGATCACGACTATTTTAATGGAATGCGTGGATCGCAATCAGGTGATCCAAACGATGATCTCTAAAGTCCCCGCAAAAGTAGCCGAGCTCAACAAAAAAAGCCTTTGAGATCGGGGAAGCCCACGCCCTCAAAGCCCTACAAGCCCAAAAGATTTCTTAAACCCCCCATGCTGGAGCTAGCCCAAATCCAAGAGATCGCCACCCAACATGCCACGCCCTTTTATCTCTACGATTTGGATCGCATAGAAAGCGGGTTTGCAGATTTTAAAGAAGTTTTCAAGGGCAAAAAATCCTTAATTTGCTATGCGCTCAAGGCTAATTCTAATTTAGCCCTCTTGCAACACTTGGCAAAATTGGGCTGTGGGGCTGATTGTGTTTCCATCTATGAAGTGCGTAAAGCCCTTTTAGCTGGGATCAAGCCCTACCACATCATTTTTAGCGGGGTGGGTAAATTAGAACATGAAATCAGCCTTGCCCTCGCTAGCAAGATTTTATTTTTAAATGTGGAGTCCTTTGCAGAATTGCATTTGATCGAGCGTGTCGCCCGCAATTTGGGGCTACAAGCCCGTATCTCTGTGCGTGTCAATCCTAATATTGACGCACTCACCCACCCCTATATCTCTACTGGGCTTTGGGAAAATAAATTTGGGGTGGAGGAAAAAGAAGCGGTGCAGATGTTCATGTTTGCCAAGCAGTCCGCTTTTTTAGAGCCAATTGCGATGCAATTTCATATTGGCTCCCAGCTCACCGACCTAGCCCCCTTAAGCGAGGCTTGCACCAAGATGGGGGCGTTGGCGCGTTTTTTGGTGGCTAGTGGGGTGGAGCTCAAATTTTTTGATGTGGGCGGGGGGCTTGGGATTGATTATAGCCAAGAGCAAAACCAAAGCTTAATCGATCTAAATGCCTATGCCAGTGCTATTTTCCAAGCCCTCAAGGAATTAGATTTAACCATCATCTGTGAGCCCGGGCGTAAAATTGTCGGGGATAGCGGGGTGCTGGTTAGCCAAGTCCAATACACCAAGCACAATGAACGCAAGCATTTTGCCATCATCGATGCGGGGATGAATGATTTTTTACGCCCTGCCCTCTACCAAGCCACCCACCCCATCTACACCACCAGCGATCCAACTAACCCCAAACAAACTTACGATCTAGTGGGACCCATTTGTGAAAGTGCGGATTGCTTTGCTAGGGGGGTGCAATTACCCACGCTTAAACGGGGAGACTTGGTGATCCTAGATAAAGTGGGGGCTTATGGGGCGAGCATGGCTAGCCATTATAATAGCCGCCCTAAAATCCTAGAGTTAGGCTTAAGCCAAGGCACGCTTAAAGTGCTCAAACCCAAAAGAAAAATTAGCCCACATGATCAGCGATGAGTTGGGTTGTTTGGGCGTGGAGAATTTAGGGCAAAGCCGCGCTCAAATCGATCATTTGGATCAACAAATTAGCACATTGTTGCAACAACGCTTGCAAATCGCGCGCCAAATCGCCCAGCACAAGCAAAGCTTGGGGCTCAAAAGCTACTACCCCGTGCGTGAAGCCCAGATTTTTAAGGGAGTGGGTAAGGGCTTGGAGAGTATTTTTACGGAAATCTTAGGGGTTTCACGCAGTTTGCTAGGTCCGGAGAAAATCGGGTTTTGTGGCTTGGAGGGGGATATACGCCGTGCCTTTGGGCAAAGTGCATCTTTGCAGGAATTAGACCCCCCAGCTTTGATCCAAGCCCTGCAAGAAGGGGGGATAGACTTTGGGGCGTTCTTAGTGCAAGAGTGCTTAAAAGACATGATACCTGCCCTGCTTGCTGGTAAAATCAAGGCGATCCACTCTTTGGAATTTGCTAAGCGTTGGTATTTGGTGGTGGCTAGGGCGGATTTTGCCCTGCATGCGGAGGACATCTTAGAGAAAAAAAGTGCGCTGTATTGCTTGCATGCAACCCTAGATTTTTTAACCCAAAGCCTCAAGCCCGCTAAACTCTGCCATGCCCACCCCCTAGGCACGCACCTATTATTAGAAGTGGCGCACACCTCAGCCCCCCAAAGTATCCTAGATGCCCTCACTTTTTGCCAACCCACCAATTTGGGCACTTATGCCAGTGTGGAGCCTCGATTTGGATTTTAAACCCATTGGACTTGCTGATAAACCCCTGATTGATGGTTTTTTAGCCCGTGATGCCTTTGGCGTTTCTGATGTGCATTTTAATAATTTATATCTGTGGCGTAAAGCCAGAGAAATTAGCTATGTTATGATCCATGATTGCTTGATTATTGCCACTAAATACCCTGATCAAGCCCCCTTTTATTTTTACCCCATCGGGCTTGGGGATAAAAAAGCCACCTTGCAAGCTTTAATGGAGCACGCCCCCCACCCCCTAGAATTACGCGCCCTGCAAAGCCAACATGTAGCCCAGCTAGAGGCATTTTTCCCCAATGCCTTTGCAATCACGCCCATACGGGATCGCTTTGACTACATTTACAGCGTCCCCGAGCTCATCGCTTTGAGTGGTAAAAAATTCCACAAAAAGAAAAACCACCTCAATGCGTTTTTTAAAAACTCACCCGCATTTTAGCT
The DNA here is from genome assembly GCA_000263275.1 of Helicobacter bizzozeronii CCUG 35545. Classification (GTDB taxonomy): domain Bacteria; phylum Campylobacterota; class Campylobacteria; order Campylobacterales; family Helicobacteraceae; genus Helicobacter; species Helicobacter bizzozeronii. The sequence continues at coordinate 31,478 of CAGP01000003.1, forward strand.
TTGAGTCCATCAACCCCAACAATATAGACCCGCTCATGGAAGTTTTACAAGAATGGCATGCCCTAGATGACCCCCAAGATGTGGGGTTAGCCCAAGAACATAGAGGCATCTTAGAAGCCTTGCAAGTTTATGACCAGCTGGGCATGCAAGGGGGGGTGATTAAAGTTGGTGATCAGATTGTGGCGATGAGTTTTGGGGAGAAAATCCAAGAAAATATGGCACTCATCCACATTGAAAAAGCCAGCCCCCATGTGCGTGGGGCTTACCAGATGATCAACCAACAACTTTTAACCCATGCCTTTTCTACTTGTGCATGGGTCAATCGGGAGGAAGATTTGGGCATTGAGGGCTTAAGACAAGCCAAAATGGGCTATCACCCCGCTTACTTGCTAGAAAAGCATCACGCTATTTTGAAAAATCCATAACCATTGCCTAATATTGGCTACAATGGGGCATGCAAAATTATAATTTCCAAACTCTCTCTGAAGAGCCCCTAAAAGCGGCACTTTACCAACGCTATTTTAAGAGTTTTGCCTACAGCGCACACAAGATCGACTTTGTGATCAGCAAGAAACACCCGCAAGGCTTGATCCCCCTGATCTGGGCGGAGGGCAAGAAGGGCAAAAGCGATCTGCAAAAGTCTTTCACGCAATTACTCTTAACCATTGGCAAACACCGATTTTTCACGCATGAAACCCCGCTTTACTTGGGGGTTTTTGATGCCTATTGCTTTGCCTTTGTGCGTTATAACGCGGATATGAGTGCCCTTTTTTACCAAGACATCAATTTTAACACCACGCCCAGCAACCACAACAGCCCCGAGTTTTTGCAATGCCACCAACTTTTTCAAGATTTCTTCAAGCCCCTTTACTTCCAATTTGCCACCCAAGAAAAAGAACTGGCAGAATTTGTTAAAAACCTAGCCCATACCCCTTTGGAGCAAATCCCCATTGACACGAATAACTTTGTGCATGTCTATCACAAGTGGTTAGAGAGTGTCAAACCCAGTATCGGCATTGATTGGAAAAAGGCGGGGGATATTTTAGATACAGATTTTTATCTAGCCGATTTGTTGAGCGCAGAAAATAACACCTTGCCAGACAATCTCAACACGCTTTTAAAAAACGATCATTATGCTTTCAATAAAATCCAAAATCTAGCCGGGTTTTTTAACTTCGACAGCACGGGCTTTAAGGACAACCAACAAGCCCACAAGGAGTTTTGGAGCGTTTATAAACGCCCACCCGCACAGGAGTTTTGGGATCATATCTTAGAAAGACGCGATCTTTTAGTGCCCCTAGATGTGAGAGAACGCAAGGGGGCGTTTTTCACCCCCAAAATTTGGGTGGAAAAGTCGCAAGAATATTTGCGGGCGTGCTTGGGGGCGCATTTCCAAGAGGAATATTACATCTGGGATTTGGCCGCTGGCACGGGTAATTTACTCTTAGGACTGAGTAACCCCGAACGCATTTATGCCAGCACCCTAGATCAAAACGATGTGGGGATTTTAAAACAAAGGGCAGCAAACAAGCAACTCCCCATCTTAGAAGATCACATTTTCAAATTTGACTTTTTAGACGACTCGTTTGACAAACTCCCAGACACACTACAAGCCATCTTAAAAGACCCCAATAAATGCGCCAAACTCATCATTTACATCAACCCCCCCTATGCCGAAGCCGGGAGCAAGACCCAAATTGCCAAAACGGGCAAAAATAAAGGGGGCGTGGCTAATTCGCCCATGGCTAAGACTTATGCTAAAGAATTGGGCAGGGCAAAAAACGAATTATTCGCCCAATTTTTCATGCGGATTATTAAAGAGATCGCCCCTGTTAAATCCCAACCAAAAGAAGCCCCCCTTGCGGGGGAGAGCTCTTATGAAGACAACCATACAAACTTAAGCCCCAAAAAAGAGAGCTTAATGTATAATACGCGCCTAGAGCCCTTACCATGTTTAGCCATGGCTGGCTCCTTTGTTGGTTTTGTCCCCAAAAAGGGGACAGATAATTTTATCCAATCCCCCCTTAAAATTCATGGTCCCATCTTAGCCAGTTTCTCCAAGCTCAAATACTTAAACTCCTCTAATTTCAAAACTTTTAGAGCACATTTTAAGGCGCGTTTTTTGGGGGGCTTTATGGTCCCAGCCTCTAGTTTTGATAATGTCAAGGGGAGTTTCCCCATCGGGTTTTTGGTGTGGGATTTGGGGGGCTAATTTAAAACCCCCTAAGAAAAAGATCGCTACAATCTCATTAAGGACATGGGGGCTTTCTTTTAGACCACATTTGGAGCACTTGTAAGCGTCTTGCTTATTTGGGGTTGGGGGTGCAGAGGGTGGCACTCCAGAAAGGAAGCCACCATGCAAAGATTGGTAATAGTGCTAGTGATCTTGGCAGTGTTGGTCTCACAGCTTAACTAGATCACTTGGGGCGGGTTTGCCCGCCCTAAACACTGGCACTATTATTCCGCATCCTCACTTTAAGAGACTTGAATGCAACCCATTTTCTTAGACATTTACGATTTGGCGGGGAATTTTTTGGGGGTCAAGGGGTTTGGGGCGCATTTGGATCGCACCAAAAGCATTATAGAGTGGTTGCGGGGCTTTTATGACAAAAAAGGCGACACCCTAGCCTATATGAAAATGGCAGGCTCAGACATACAACACAATAATACGGTAAATCTTGACAACACCCTAAGCCCCAATGACATTAAAAAACACCTTTTCACTTGCGTGAGTGCTAAAAACCTCCTCCCCATGTCTGTCTATTTCGCCGTGCGGCATTGCACTCCCCACACTTGGATCAACGATCGCGATCAATTCTGCGCGCCCTATGATGACTCTTGGCAGGAGGATTTAGAATTTTTGGGCGATTGTCTGGCTTTCATGCTTTTCCACACCCAAAACCGCATCTCTTGTGTGCATGGGATCAACCACTTCATCCCCTTTAGCGAAACCTCCATTAATGCCAAAGCCGCCTATAAAAGCCATGCCCTCCTAGATTTTCTAAAGGGCAAGCCAAAAGCCCACCTCTTTAGCCCCCTTAATACGCCCCCTAACTTTAGCCCCAAAGCCCTTGAGCTCTTACAAGCCGGGCAGGCTCTGTATGCCTATTACCACCACCAAGCCGGGCACACCCAAGATTATAACCCCAATGCCGGACTCTATGACATCAAGGAGTTTTTCAGCGGACGCAATGCTCGGGGCGTGCTTAACCCCCCCAGCACATCTAAAGATGAATATTATAAAACCCTCTATGCCGCCCTCAAAGACACGCTCAACGCCCTAGCCAAGCAAATCCAGCCCAAAGTCTGGACTTATGGCTTTTTGAGGGAATGATTTAAGTCTTAAACTGGTTGATGTCGGCATCTAGGTCTGTGGTGGAAGTGTGTAAGGATTTTGCTAAATTGGCAATCTGCGTGGCGTTATCCAAAGTTTTATGCGTGGTGCTCTCCACTTGGGTGAGTTTGCCCGCCATGTCCTTAATACTCTGCCCGGTTTGGGTGTAGTTGGCAATAAAATCATGGGTGTTTTGCACCACCACGCCCACATCTGTGCTCATGTTCTTAAATTTCTCCTGCACTTCCAAGCTCCCCATGCTCAATTCCTCGATCTTCTTGGAATTTAAATTCATCTGCGTGCTCACATCATTAATCTCTTGCACGATAAGCCCGATCGTGGAGTTGATTTCTGCCAAACTCTTTTGAGTCCGCCCGGCTAAGTTACGCACCTCATCAGCCACCACCGCAAAGCCCCTCCCATGCTCGCCTGCCCGGGCGGCCTCAATCGCCGCATTCAAGGCTAATAAATTGGTCTGATCGGCGATGTCATTGATGATATGCAAAATATTTTTCACACTATCAGCATTCTTACTCAAATGCTCCACTTTGGTGGCTAATTCCTCCTCTGTCTTAGCTGCCTCTAGGATGTGGGCTAACATGGTGGCTAGCGAGGTGTTGGATTCCTCAATGGCTTGTTGGGTTTGCAATAATTTCTCCCCCACCCCCTTAGCCTCTTGCACGGATTGGAGCACCCCAGAAGATAGCTCGTTGGATTGCAAATGCAAGGCATTGATCATGCCGGCATTTTCTTTGAGATTGACATGGCTACTGGTGATTAAGGAGTTGAGTTGCTCGGCTAGGGCTTTGTTACCCACACTGCTATTTTTCATGGTTTTCACAAAGGCTTGGATTTTTTCTACAAAGGTGTTGATCCCAAGCCCAGCTTGCCCGATCTCATCACTGCGGCTACCAATCTCGATTCTCTTGGTTAAATCCTTATCCCCCTGCCCGAAATTGTGTATTTTAGTAACTAGATTGTTTAATTGCCTCACAACCGTTACGCGCATAAGAATCGTGGAAATGAGAATCAAACACGCCATCACGCCCCCAATCCAAAACATCAAAACCCGGGAGTTCGCTAAAACCTCCTTGCGTGATTGTTTCTCTAGGGCATCAAATTCTTTTAAAATATCGCTGTAATAAGAGGAAGTTACGATGATCATGCCGCTGGTGGGATCATAATGGCTATAAGCCACTTTGGGCTCGGGCACGCCCCCTGCTACTTTGGGCATTTTGTAATGGGTGAATCCGCCCCCCTTGTTGGCTTCCTCGATATAGCCTCTAACATAACGCACCCCATCAACACTGGTTAAATCCAACCCGCTTTGACCCACTGTGCTTGGATTGACTGGATCAAAAAGCACCTTGCCCTGCCTATCCACCGCCACAATATAGATAATGCCCCGATCATCGTTGATCTCTTGAAAATAGGTCAGAGTGGATTTTAACGCCTCCTCTTTGGATTGGATCTTGTAATAGTGTTTGATCCCCTCCTCGATGATCTCATACATGTAACGCAAAGAGACCTCTTTTTTCTTGATCCCATCTTCTTGCATGATATTCACCAAATTTTTAACCAAGTGGTGTTGTTTGTAGTCTGCCACCATCACGACAATCACCCCCATGATCACTAAGGACAACAAAATGTTCCCTAAAATTTTCGTCCCCAATTTCACCTCGCCCCTTTCAAAAAAGATTAAAACCTTTGAAGCGATCGCATTTTAACATGATTTTGGCAAGACTAAGATTTAACGCGCCACCGCTCTGGCATGCCTTTCGCGGATCACATGCACCACCACCTCACCGGGGTATTGCAAATTGTTTTGGATTTCTTTAGCAATATCCCGGGCTAAGAGGGGGATTTTGGCATCATTGATTTTCTCAGGGCACACGATCACGCGCACTTCCCGCCCTGCATCCATCGCAAAGACCTTTTCCACCCCGCTTTTTTTGGCTGGCAATGCGTTCCAAATCCTGCATGCGGTTTAAGAAGTTCTCATTTTCCTTGCGTCTAGCCCCCGGGCGGCTAGCTGAGAGGGCATCAGCTGCACACACCGCCGCACATTCAATGCTCTTGATCTCCTCGCGATCGTGGTGGGCAAAAATGGCATTGAGCACGGCGGGGTGTTCGTTGTGCCGTCTGCACACCTCCGCCCCCAATTCCACATGATCGCCCCCATGTTCGGGCGTTAGAGCTTTGCCAATGTCATGCAAAATCCCGGCTCTGCGGGCTAATTTGCAATCCCCCCCTAATTGCTCGGTGATCGTCCCAGCCAAAATAGCGACCTCGATAGAGTGGATCAAGGCATTTTGCCCGTAACTGGTGCGGTAACGCATACGCCCTAGTAGCTGTTTGAGTTCCTCATGCATGGAATCTAGCTTGAGATCCAAAATCACTTCCTCAGCCTCTTGTAAAATCGCCTCCTCCATGCCCGCCTCCACGCGTTTATAAACCATCTCAATGCGCGCAGGCTGGATACGCCCATCTTGGATCAACTGCTCTAAAGTTTTGGTGGCGATCTCACGCCGATACAGATTAAAGCAACTTAAAGTGATTGTCTTAGACTCCTCATCAATGATCACTTCCACGCCACTAATGCGTTTGAAGGTGTCGATGTTTTTGCCCTCTTTGCCAATGATTCGCCCAATAAATTCGCTATCAGGCAGGGCAACCACGCTGGTTAAATTCTCCATTGCAAAACTGCTGGCAAAACGCGCGGTGGCTTGGGCGATGACAAAATTAGCCCGCTCTTTGGCTTCTTTTTTTGGCTTGTTTTTCATAGCGCCGAATCAACGCGCTTTTTTGCAAGATCAAATCCTCCTCCAAACGGCGTAACACGATCTCTTGAGCCTCCTCTTTAGTATAACCCGCACATTCCATGAGGGCATCTAGGGCTTCTTGTTTGAGCTTGGCGCATTCTAAAGAGATTTGTTCTTGGGTGTGTTTTTCTCTTTGGAGCTCTTGTTGGAAGGCTTGGAGCTCTTGCTTGGTTTGGTTGAGCTGTTGGTTTTGTTGATTCCATTGCTTTTTTTTGCTGGTTTTCATAGGATTTGAGCGCGTCTAGTTTGTTTTGGTAATCTTGGGCGTTTTCTTGCATTTGACGGGCATATTCTTGCTGGAGTTGTTGAATCAAGGTTTGGGACTCGACCTCTTTGCTTTGGTAGAGCACTTGGGCTTGATAAAGTAACATATCCGCCTTCGCTCTGGCCTGCTTGAGGATACTTTGGCGTTGGGTGTTCAAAAAACGCCGAGTCAGCCAAAAGACACTAGCGCCCGTAAGAACGCATAAGGACAGCGTGTTTAAAACGATATTTGTCATTGGATTTCCTTTTGATTTTGTTTTGGAGTTGGTAGAGATGGTTTTGATCCACACATAAAGAGGCAGAAATGTCATGGGCTTGCCCTAAGAGTTGGGGCGTGTAGAGGAGTTTTCTGCTGATAAAAATTGTGTAGGGGCGTGTTTTGAGGGTGGCAAAAAAGCGATCGTAAAAGCCTTTGCCAAAACCAATACGCCGATTTGCCCCCTCTAAGCCCAAAATCGGCACCAGCACCACATCTAAAGTTGGGGTCGCTAAACTTGAGAGGCGTGGCTCTAAAATCTGGTGAGCATTTTTTTTGCAAGGGCAGGCGGTAGGGCGCAATTTTCAAGCCCTGTGCTTGGGTGATGGGTGCTAATAACTTTGCTTTAGGGCGCAACCATTTAATCAAGGCTCTAATGTCTGCCTCTCTTGGCATGGGGGAGTAGATCAAAATATGGCGCGCTTTTGTGGGGCTCAAAATGGCTTTCAAACGCATGGTGATCTTGTGATCTCTAATGTCCCATGCGCTTTGGGCACGCCATACCCTCTTGCATGCTACCCGGAAACTCTCTTTGGAAAAGTGGGGGTCTTTTAGAGTTTGGATGTTACGCCTTTCAAGTTTGCTAGAACGCATATTAACACAACCCCCCTCGCTTTTGCTTTAGGCGTGTTTAATAGCCCTTTAACCATGCTTTTTATATAATCCTAGTTTGCATTAAGGAGAGTTGATGAAAGAACCCATGAGCGTTTATGGTTATGAAAAGATTCGTGCCGAATTAAAGAGGCTCAAGGAAGTGGAGCGCCCCCATATTGTCAAAGAAATCGATCGGGCTAGAGAGCATGGCGACTTAAAGGAAAATGCCGAATACCACGCCGCTAAAGAGAAACAAGCTTTTATTGAGGCGCGCATTAATGATTTGAGCCGTCTTTTAGCCAACGCCCAAGTGATTGATCCTTCCACTTTGAGCCACCAAAAGGTGAGTTTTGGGAGCACGGTTAAAATCCTCAACTTGGACACAGACAAAGAGTATTCTTACACCATCGTGGGGAGTGTGGAGAGCGACCCAGCTAGGGGACTGATCTCTTGTGGCTCGCCCATTGCTAAAAGTTTGATGGGCAAGCAAAAGGGCGATGAGGTGAGTGTGGTTTTACCCTCGGGAGAAAATGAGTTTGAGATTTTAGACATCTATTATCAAGACATCAATTATGCCCAAGATTAAAATCCAAAAACTCCACCCGGATGCTAAAATCCCGCATTACCAAAGCCCCGGGGCTAGTGGGTTTGATCTGTGTGCTTTGCAATCCTTAGAGATTGCCCCCCAAAGTATCGCTTTGGTGCGCACGGGGTTAGCCATAGAGCTAGAGACAGGCTTAGAGGTGCAGGTGCGTTCGCGTAGTGGTCTGGCTTTAAAGCACC
>CAGP01000004.1 GCA_000263275.1 Helicobacter bizzozeronii CCUG 35545
ATTCACCCTATCCCACCAAGTCTTATGAATCCAATACTGCTCTTTGTCCCAATACTCTTCCGTTTCAGTGTAAGCCTCCTTGCCCCAGTGCGAGGTGTCTTTCCACCGCCGTTCTGTCACTCTTTGCCCTGTGCGCCTTAAAGCTACTAAACTCCCTTCACCCCCAGCAATGGTAAAATTAATCCTAGAGTTATCAATATTGACATACACTAACGCCCCATTACTGCCCCGGTTGTAATAGCTGTTATACCCTTCTACTTCTCTATAGCCGGTGGCATCTTCCCCCTTACACCCCGTGATGGTGATTAACAACTCTTTAGCCACTCCGGGTGTGTTGTAATTCCAGTTTCTCGTGTTCCCATTGTATAACACCGCCATCATAACCCCTTGCCAATTTGGTTATATGTTTTTAAATCAATCTTGCCCTTGCTCTCTTGGATGTATTTTGCCTTGAGCTTGTGCTCTAAAAGTTTGGCTTGCATATCGGGCGTAATGACCCCCCCTAATGCCTGCAGATTATGCAATTGGCTGGTCAAATAGTTCAAATTGATGTTTTGGGTTTCCCCTAGCCTTGCAGTGTTCTCCTGCTTGCCCCTCAAGCCAAAGCGGGTGATGTGTTTTAAATCCTCTAGGGTCTGATTTGTCACCTTCCCGCTAGTGAGTGATCTAGCCGTGGCATAAGTGTATTGATTGACCGCTGTGTCAGTTTGGGCTAACTCAGGGCTTAAAGAGA
>CAGP01000005.1 GCA_000263275.1 Helicobacter bizzozeronii CCUG 35545
CAGCTCATCCCAGCCCGTTTCAATGGGCACGGGTTCAGTCCTCCACAAGCTGTTACACTCGTTTCAACTTGGCCATGGATAGATCACTTGGCTTCGGGTCTGCAGCGTCTGACTAAATAGCCCTATTCAGACTCGCTTTCGCTACGGCTCGTTTTCACTTAACCTTGCCAGACACCACAACTCGCAGGATCATTATGCAAAAGGCAGTCCATCACACCAGTGAATCCCACTGAAGAATTGAAGTTTTTCCCCTCCTTGTTTGAGACCTAGTTAGACCTAATCGTCATCAGGGTCATCATTGCCACGACCGCCACCGCTTGGGTTACCTGTCGTGGAAGGATAGCCTGCTTCGTTAGGGTCGTTATCTGGTTGTCCTCTTCCCATGAGACCTCTCCTTACCTATTTCCTGTTGTTGGGGTTGTTAGGGTTTAGTTGGCTTCCCCTATTCCCCTGATTTTGGTCGTATTGCCTATTTGTCCCGCTAGTCCCACGATTCGGGTTTTGCATGTTTGACGCATTGTCTTGGGGTTTCATGAAAACTCCTTACCAAAAAAGATATCGAGAAATCATGGAGGAGGAGAGGGCGTATAAGTGTTATATACAGCCCCCCCCCGCAATTCCTCAGGGGGATTCACTATGGTGCTCTGAATGATTGTAAGTAGATGGTTTCAGGTTCTATTTCACTCCGTTACCCACGGTTCTTTTCACCTTTCCCTCACGGTACTTGTGCGCTATCGGTGTAGTAGTAG
>CAGP01000006.1 GCA_000263275.1 Helicobacter bizzozeronii CCUG 35545
GCGTGCTTTGGTTTTGTTGGCTTTGTTGATTGTGCTAGGTTTTGCTAAAGAGCCCACAACCCTTAAGGTGGAGCTCAAGACAGAGGATAACCCAACACCCACCGCCCTCATCCAAGGCGTTACCAAAATGCGCGCTAACATGGTCTCTAACCAATTAGATGCCCTAACGCAGTTTGGGGCTGGGGGGTGTGAGATGCGCAAATATGATGAATACTTATCCAATCCAGCAAATGATCTAGTGGATTTTGGGGCAGATTTGCTCCAATACACCCCTTTAGGGCAAGGCTTATTGCAAAAATTCGAACCCTATGGCGATGGACAAAAAAAGGAGTTTTTGAAAATTTTCAAGCAATTTGAAGGCGTCCATCTCTTATACTTGGTTGAAAACTCTTCATCTTATTATTGTAGCCCTGTAATCAAATACAAAGCCACGCCCCAGCAGATCGCCCAAGATTTTTTTGATAGCATTAACTTTATCTATACGCCCTTAATCCAAGCCTACAAAGTGGGCTTAGACCCCATAGCTTATTTGCGCTCTCTTAATAGTGATGCATTGTGGGAACTAATCTGTCAAGATTGTAATATCAATCAGACCTTGCAACTCTATCTCAACGATCCCAATCTTTTAGGCAACAAACCTACAAGTGTATTTTTACAACATTTAGAACACGACATAAAGGCGATGGTTTCTGCCAACAAATTTTGGCAAGCTCTAAGCAATGGCAAAATTGTATGGGCTAATCTAGCCCTAACCGCCGCTGGGAGCACAGATGAATTTATAGGAACAAAAGATGACCCCTACACGCTTTTTTCCACCTACTATTTAGCACGCACAGCCTTTTTGCTTTTGCACGCTAATTCTTACATCAATTCCCAATATATAGACACCAAAGAACTCCAAGAACACCCCACCCTCTGTTTAAACCCCAGATACCTTTCTTCCAAATACCAACAAACCTGCTTGCAAGTTTTCAAAACCCAAACCTACAATCGAGCCGATTTAAACCACTACCTTAAAGCAATGCGGCTTGTTTCCATTGATACGACTCCGTGCTTGTATTTAGACTCTAAGGACAAAGTCCAAGCACTTCGATCTAAAAATGCCCTTTGTTTGGCGTTGCAAGAACATTTCATACAGAGAACACCCTTTTCTAAGGCATTTAGGGCACTTTATCATTACATGGATCAACCGAATCGAAAAATCATAAGCGGTCTGAACATGGATGAGGGATGGAAATTTATGCGGGTTGCGGGGCAAATTCCGGGCTATATAAAAGGAGTGATCCCCTTAGCGCAAACAGCGATCCAACAAATACCCTTATACAAAGAATTTAAGCCCAAGAATAAAGCAGAAACGCAGTTTTTGGCGCATTTGAAACAGCGAGAGATATTGCGTGCCTTAGATATGATCGACAAGTATCAAAATAAAGATGATGAGTCCTATCATCTTAAAAGTGCCCTAGCAACACAACAATTCTTGGACACCGCAACCCTGATCTATGCCCCGCTTTTCAATGCTAAAAAGGCAGGGTTGGACCCCATCGCCTATCTTAAAGAACTCCAGCACATATTGGTTGATAAAAAGAAATGCGATCCCACCCTACCTAAGCCAGATGATGACGATGACAAGAAAACATGCATGGCGCGCGCGCATGCGACTCTTAGTGCCGGCGGATATAACATCTCGGATAATCAATCGCTTGAGAAATTACACAGAGCCTTAAAGAATCTGGATGATGCCTATCAGTTTTTCAAACCAGATATCTCTTCGCGGGGTTTGTGGGAACGCTTAACTTTAGCACACCTCTTAGGCGATGATAAAGAGAACAATAAAGATGTTCCACCCGCCTATTATGCCGATGATAATATTTAT
>CAGP01000007.1 GCA_000263275.1 Helicobacter bizzozeronii CCUG 35545
GGTAGGAATACAAGGGGCTAGCGCGCCCAATAATGAGGCGTGCCAGCTCCAGCTTGAAGGGGGTTTAAGGTGTTTAGCTCCCTTTTGGGGCGGGCATCTCTAAGCTTAGGCGCACGGGCTGAGCAAACCCACTAAACGCCTAGCTAGTGCGCTAATTAAGGGCACACACACAGAGTTACCACACTGGGCGCGCAGGTGGCTAGGGCTGACCACAATTTTAAAATCTTTAGGAAAACCCATTAAATTTAATAATTCTCTAGGGGTGAAGTGGCGCATGCCATTGACTAATTGATAATTATGCGAGGCGTTTGCCCTAAGCGCGCAGGCGTGATCTAAAATGCTGATATGCCCGCTCTTGTTCTCATGCCAAATAGAGGGGCTAAAGACTTTCTTATTTTGCACGCTGGCTAATCTCTTAGCGCGGATATATGCGGAGGCTAGGGCAGAGTTAGGGGGGTTTAGCTCTAAGATAGAGTGCAAACTATAGGGAATTTTTGGGAAGTCAAAGCTAAAGACTTGGGCTAGGCGCGGGTCTAAAAAGCCTACTAAAATTAAGCGTTCGCGCTTTTGGGGAATTCCAAAGTCTAGGGCGTTTAAGACCTTGTAACGCACGCAGTAGCCTAAATCTTGCAAACTTTGCAAAATCACCCCTAGTGTGCGCCCTTGGCGGTGGGTGGCTAATTGTTTGACATTCTCTAGCAAAAAGGCGCGGGGTTTGTGGGCTTTGAGCACGCGCACAATCTCAAAGAATAACGCCCCTCGTGGGTCGTCTAAGCCCCCTTGAGCCCCCATAATGCTAAAGGCTTGGCAGGGAAAACCCGCACACAGAATATCAAAGGGGGGAATTTCTTGGTTTGGTATTTGGGTAATGTCCCCCGCGGGGGCGTCTTTAAAGTTAGCCTTGTAGGTTTCTCTAGCGTGTAGATCAATCTCAGAAGAAAACACACAATGAGCCTGAGCCTGCTCAAAGGCAAGCCTTATGCCTCCAATTCCAGCAAACAGATCAATAAAACGCATGCGCGCATTGTAGCTAAATCTTTAAAGAAAAGCAAAAGCCCTCAAATCCTCCATGTCCGCCTGTGTGCTGTTCTGTAGGGGGTTTGGGGGGGTTGTGTGTAGGGGGGTTTGGCATCGGGGTGGTTGATGCAAGAGGCTAAAGCGTCAATACAATCATCTTGTTTGTAAGGCCTGTCGGGGTTGAAGCTAAAAAAGTTCTTTTTTAAGCTGTTTGAGGTTTTGGCAGGCATGCGAAAAGAGTAAAAAGCCCGTGTTGTAAAAGGGGCGCATGGCTTTGATTTTAGCCACCTTGCTAACCTGACGGCTGGGCGTGTAGCAAAAGATACTATCATTTAAGGGGCTCTTGTGTTGCTCTTTGGCTCTTTGGTTGTGCTGGGCTAAAGCCACTAATAACAAGCGGTGCAAGACTAGACCCCCACCATCGCTCTCAATATAAGTTTTAGCCTCTGGGTATTGCTCTTTAGCCTGCAGAATGTAATTAATGGTCTGCTCCTCGCTCCAAACCCCACAATAGACATCTAAAACGACATAACGGGCGTTTTCTTGGTAGTTTTCAACGCCAACAACCACAATGGCGCGGTTATCTGCGGATTCTTTAAGGCTCAAGGCGTTATCCACAAAGATAAAGGTATTAAACTGCCCTAATTCGTGCTTAAAAATCTGCTTGAAGTATTGGGGCTCAAAGTATCCCCCACTGGTGGCTAGGGGTTCTTGCTGGTATTGCGCGCTAAACTCGTCATTGCCCATTTGCAAACGCATATCCTCTAATTGGGCGGCGTTATGGCGGGCTTGAAATAAAGGCGTATTGGGCGCGCGGGTGTAGCTAAAATCCTTAATGGAGTAGCACTCCTCTTGGGGGTTTAAGGCTTTAAGCTTAATGACCTTCCAGCTAGCAATTTGGGCACTCTCAAATTCGCGCTCAGAGAGCAAAAAGGCGCATAGATCATTGAGCCCTAGTCGTTGCATTAAAATCGTGATGTTGCTTTGGTTATCTTGCAATCTGCTTAAAACGCTTTCTTTAAAATTGGCATTCACGGCTTTAACCGCGCTTTTGCTGGACATTTCGCTCACTTTTATCGGGTCATCGATGAGGATTTGGTGGGCGTGGAATCCGGTTAATGCGCTTTTGAGCGTGGTGACACAGAGTCCCCCGCCTTCTCGTAAAACAAACTCTTGGGCGTTATCTTGCAAGAATTCTAGTGGTTTGGGGAAGATTTGGGCGTAAAACTTGGATTTCATCAAGTCCCTAACTTGGTTAGCAATTTTTCTACATAGATCATCGCTGTAGCTGATATAAAAGAATTTTCTAGGCTTCTAATGGCTTTAGCACTCATGGTATCGCCCGGCTGGATTAACTGGGTTAAGTTCTCTACGGGGTCATTAGCGGCATTTGGAGTCTTAAAGCCATCTTGTTGATCGCACACGACCACATTCGTAAAATCATTGCTCAGCGCACACACAAGCCCCCTATCACGCTTAACTTGAATCCACTCCGTCAAGCTATCGCTAGCCTCTTTGATAAAATCAATATGCTTCATGGCTGAATAGTGCTTGATTTCGCTTTTTTATCGCATTGTCCACCACTTCAGGGTAAATGGCTTGACTCAAAATCTCCAAGTTATCAAAGTTGGCATTAAAGTCCGTGTTCCCCTTAACACCCAAACCGCTTAATTGCGCCTTTAAACGGGGTCTGTAGGACTGGTTATCTGGAACTATGTAAGTTCCAACCCCTCTATCACTGCCCCGACCTGTCAAAGGCTCAAAAAGGGCTTTTTTGCCAAGAGGCGAGTTCGATTTGCTCGCCAATTTTGACGCTGACATTGGGGTCGTTCTTCCAGTTGCCCAAGTTATCCACCCAAAAGTGGGGGTGCCCATGGGTTTGCCGGGTGGAGATTGTGGCTTTGTCTGCTCCGCTCTAGCGATATGTCACACGCTCTCCTAGGGCTTGATTGATTTTTGATATAACTTGTGATATAACTTGTTGGGGTTTGAATCACACTTCAAATCCCAAACTTGCTTGTTATGCTCCATAAGCCTCAGCCGTGTCAAAAAAGTTGGCACTTAGTGTTTGTCAAGGGGTCTTTTTAGAATTGCCTTGATAATCAGGATTCAAAGGGCTTAAAGGTCCTTTTGCTCCGCAATCATTTGTGTATAACGCGCAATTTTATGGGTGATTTTGTGATAGTTAAGCAGGGTTTATCTCTGTGGTATTTGGGCGTTTGGATAACACGGAGATAGTTTCCATTGGCTAGAGTGGCAACACACAAAAAATCTTATCCATACCTAGCCAATCTAGAAGGTCCAATGTTCAAGAGAGTGTTTTATTCTCGTAGAGAGAAGGTTTAATATAACTTGGCTTGCTCCACCAAGCTATCCCTTAAAGCCCCCTTACCTCTGTGGCATTTCTGTTGCACTCTATGCCTAGTCCCCCGCTCTCAAGCACATAGCTAGGTCTAATCAATCGGTCGTTATGTTTCTCTTGGATACTGAGCTTAGTTGGCTTGAAGTTGATAGAGGCAATAAGTCTATCAGTCAGGTTTTTTGTTAGGAGAAAAGCCTGCTTGATCTGTTTGGTTTTGTGGGTTGCCTACCTTTTGGTGTAAATTAGATCGCTCAAAGCCTTACTGGTTTCTTGCTTTTCTTTTATATGAGCCATCTATGCCATAACCATGATCAAAGGGTGATACCCTTGAGGTCATCAACCTCAGCGTAGGGAACATAAGATTCCAAAGCGAGCCGTCCTATTTGAATCCACGATTTCCACATAGAGTTAGAATTCCTAACTTTAGTTGTGTGGAGCATGCCAAATCTTGAATTGCGATCTCAAACAAAGGACACAATTTTCTTTCTCTATCTTTAGAGTTCATTTTTGTTTTTGGAAAGGCATTTTTCTCACTTGCAATAGAATCATTTGGGTGATAGTTTGGGGCATCTGAGCATATAGGTAAAATTGTTTGCCACATATAGCGATTTTCAAAAGTAGAACATGCAAAAATCTACACTATCCCACACCATGTTGATGCCAAGGTAACTAAGGTGGTTATAGTTGATAAACAAGTTTGTATTAATGTGGTGTTTTGGCACAGAGATAAAACGCCCAGCCCTTCCATTATTCTTGAGGCATGTATCCAGTGTGACATCTTCAAATAGTGTTAGATGCGACCAAGAAATATTAATTACATCCCCCACATAGGTGTCTTTGCCATTAAAAACTCTTATTCGATCTCCCTCACGCACATTTTCTAGGATCATTGCGATAGTTCGCCGAGTAATTAGCCAATTTAGGGCAATACGGGCAATGCGCAAGGTTGTTAGACTTAAGAGGGTGTTTAGAATAGCTTCTATAGTTTTTGTAGTTATAGATGTAGATGCGTTTTTTAGAAATACCAAGTATAACATATACAAGAGACATGAAGAGGAGATGACAATGTAAGAGTAGAAGAATATGTTCCACAAAGTAGAGAAATCTTTATTGATCTTGTGAGTAGGTTTGTGCCTTTTGTGTGCTATTTTTCTACAGAGAGACCAAAATGCAGACAGCAAAATAAATATGATCGCAAATACTCCAAATGGAAGGAAAATAAGTCCGTAATATATAGTGCTGTCTTTAATCATTTTGTTTTTTCCTACTAGGTTACAGTGGGGTAGACTGGGGCTTTTTTGGGGAAATAAGGAGTCAAAAACCAATCTTATAGATTGCATTTTGTTGCCCTACTTTACACCCACCACCTTGCTCTAATGCCTTCTTCGCCGGGGCAGATACGGCATATAACCGACCCGATTTGGTGCTGAATGAAAATTCTAGTTTTTCAGGGGATAGTGGTATCCACCAGAAGGCAATGCAAGAGACTAGAGCCTTGATTAACAATGTGATTTTGATTTGTTTAGCTGTTTTGCTTTTGGGGCTTAAGCAGGCGCAAATCGACCACTAGAGAAGCCCCGATTTTGGGGAGAGTCAGCGTTAGAATCGTTTGGTTATGGCGGTGGGTGATTTGAACATTTGGATTCGAGCTCATAAGCGTGTAGCGACCCTCTAGGCTTAGGCGGGTGGGGTGGGTGAGTTGTTGGGTGGGATCGGCGATGCTCAGTTGCACATGATCGTCCGCTTTGATTTCTAAGATTGAAAGAGCATCCTCTAGGGTCAAATCCTGCACCTTGAGCTTACCCGCTTGCCATTTGTTGATGGCTAATAAATGTTTGGAGGGCACTTGCACGGCATGGTATTTCTCATTTTGGGCTAAAATGACAATATCTTGAATGGGGTAATGGCTGATCTGTTCTTTGCCAAAATGGGGCAAGATCAAATAAGCATAATGATCGCTTTGAGCAGGGAGGGTGATTTCCAAATACTTAGCGCGCAACTCTTGGCTGGATTGACCCCCAATGGCTTGGTAACTCCCACTTCTAGGCACCATTTGGATAGAGATAGGGGCTTCTTGCACCATTACATAACCGATACTGGAATGTTGGGTTAGATTCTCATAGGCGATCCAATCGCCTTTTTTCAAGTGCCCCTTAAAATTTTGCCGCTCTTGGTTGTTGAGATAAACCCTTGCTTGATCGTTCAAGTTGATTTTTTGGTTGTCTATGGTGGTGATAGCTGGTTTGGAAGTGTCAATATTGCTCCCCAAAGCTAACATTTCATCGCCCAAAAACAAGTAAGATTTTTTTAGCCCGCAAATCCCCATTGATGGAAACAAAATCCATGCCCACAAAGCCATAATCCCCATTAGAAGCCCCACCCACCCAAGCATTGGGGCTAAGTTTGCCTCTTTTGGGTGTGCCCGGATCGCTATAGGCTTGCATAATCTCTGTGGTCCCGGGCAATTTGAACATGTCCGCACTGACCCAGTAGTCCATAAAAGGGTCTTTACTCCCGCCATAAATATAGGTCATGCCATCGCTGGTATAAAACCCCTTTAAGTTTTCCCCGTTCATGGTTTCATAATTTAAGATTCGATTAGAATGCATGGCTAAAACAATCTTGCCCCCATGCGCGCCCAGTTGCACAGCCCGATCCATCGCCCCAAAGATTTTCACGGGCAGGTGTTTGGTGGGGGACAAAATAGGTTTGTTTAAAATTTTCTCTAAGGCGTGGCGTTTCCACAGATTTTTAATGTGCTTAAGATCGCTAGGCTGTATGCTGGCTTGGATAAAACTTTGCAAGTGCTCTTGGTAACTTGGGGGCACATAAGCTGATAAAACTGCCAAATCCCCCAGCAAGGCATGCGCACGGCTAGTGTCATTTTCAAAATCACGGCTAATGCTACGCCCACACACTGAGGGGTTGATCCCGCCATTGATGAGCAAATACGGGTAGGATTTTAAAATATTGGCGTATAAATCGTTAGAATACAAATTCTCTTGCTGGTAGTGCGTGTGATCAAGCACCAGCATAAATTGTGCCAAGCCATTTAACAGCACAATTCCATAAGACCCATTAGAGGGGACATGTTCATGTTGGATAAATGAGCCATCGGGGTAAAATCCATTCCCACTCTCCACGCTTTGGGATACAATTTTGATCGCCTCTAAAGCTTCTTGAATGCCGGTGGGGTTTTGCTCCAAAGTGCCCCGAATGAGCGATATGAGGGCAGTATCCACGCGGTTAGCCCCTTGACTTAGGCGCGCTTTGGGGTTGGTGCTAAATTGTGCCCCTTGAGATAACCCCGAATACTTAGGATTGGGCTGGTAATATCTTTGGGCGCGCAATAATTCTAATCGCAAATGATGGGGAATCCAATCATAGCCCATCACTAAAATTTCATTGAGCAACTTGGGGATACCAATCTCCCAATGCCACCAATTCCCCCTTTCAGCCCCGCCCACCACATAGTGGCTTAAAAAAACTTTGAGGGCATGGATGATGCGATCCTGCAAGGCTAAAGAGTGGTAGTAAGGTTGTTTAGGGACTTCATTTACACGCACAAGGTCTTTAATCAGCTTGAGCGTGCTTTGCAATAACTGGACGCGCTTAGGCACCTTGTATGAGTTAAGAACTTGGGTGCTGTTGGCAATCCACATATCCAATGCCTGCATGCCCTCTTTAATGGCATGCTCTAGGTCTTGTTGGTTTTGTTGGGGGGAGGGGGGGAGATTGAGCGTGTATTGCTTGAAATTCAAGCGCATGCGTTGCATCTCTTGGACACTGGGGGGGCTAGCATGCAAGAGGGAGGCTAGCATCATAACCCCTAGCACCCATTTTTGAACAACCCTCAAAACTAGGTAATTGATCTTAGAGCAAGTGGATTTTTTAAAGATGGCCAAAGACCTTGTTTAAATGTGCGGTGTAATTTTTGAAGTATTGTTCTATCTGCGGGTCTTTGATAACATCATGACAGATAAAGGTGGGTAAAGCCTGCATGCCCAAAAATTGGTTGGCTTTGTGCAAGTGCAAATACACCCCATCCACGCCCACACCCCCAAAAAATTCCTCTTTATTAGTGAAAGCCTCAGCAGGGGCGTTCCAAGTGAGTGAGAACATATACTTTTTGCCTTGCAAAAGTCCGCCCGTGCCGTAATTTCTGGTAGGGTTGGTGCGACTCCTGCCATCATTGGCATATAGCCGTCCATGCCCTATGGTGAAAACCTCATCCATGTATTTTTTCACAATCCAAGGCTCGCCCATCCACCAACCCGGCATTTGCCAAACCAACACATCGGCTTTGAGGATTTTGGCGATCTCCTCCTCTATATCGTAGCCTTGATCGATGTGGGTTTGGGCGGTGTGATGCCCCAACTCTTGCAAAATTTTTAGCGCATGTTCATGGAGGCTTGTATTCAGTCTGCCCTTAGAGTGCCCAAAGTCCTTAGCCCCATTGAGCAATAAAAATTTGCATGGCGATCCTTAAAAATGCGTTGTGCAAAAAAATTAGCTAAACCACCCCCTCCAAGAAAGCCTAATTAGTCCTTATGGGGCAAATCATAGACCGGACAAGCCCCCACGCCCACGCTTGAACGGGTAAATTTCTCCACATTTTCTTGGGCTTTTTTTGGGATCATTGACCCAAGTTTTATAAAACTCAAAGGGGCATTCTACTACGCCCTTATCCCCATCCCCACTAGCAAAGACTCCGCTATAACCGCGGTGCAAGAGCTTGAAGAGTTGGTTTTGGCTTTGATCGTATTTGCGGGCATCGCGGATTTGATGCACAGAGAGTTGGGCGTATTGGAGTCCATTTTCCTC
The DNA here is from genome assembly GCA_000263275.1 of Helicobacter bizzozeronii CCUG 35545. Classification (GTDB taxonomy): domain Bacteria; phylum Campylobacterota; class Campylobacteria; order Campylobacterales; family Helicobacteraceae; genus Helicobacter; species Helicobacter bizzozeronii. The sequence goes on from CAGP01000007.1 coordinate 8,204, forward strand.
TTCGCCGCATTCGCCCAAAGTGCGCCCATCAAAACCGACGATACTAGAGTGCCCAAAATAAGAATACACGCCATCAAAGCCGGTCGCATTCGCCACAGCCACATAGCACTGATTAGCCCACGCCATCGCTTTTACCATCGTAATTTGTTGTTCTTTGGCTGGATACATATAACCTTGACAGCGCACAATGAGCTCAGCTCCCCTCATCGCACAATCACGCCAAATTTCGGGGTAATTCCCATCATCACAGATAATCAAAGAGACTTTCAAGCCCTTAGGTCCCTCCACAACATAGGTTTTATCCCCCGGATACCAGCACTCAATGGGGCACCATGGCAAAATCTTGCGGTATTTTTGCACGATCTCGCCCTTGTCATTGATGAGAATTAAGGTATTGTAGGGGTTTTTGTGGGGGTGGTTTTCATGCTTTTCGCCCGTCAAAGAAAACACGCCCCAAACTTTATTTTTCTTACAAGTCTCAGAAAAAATAGCGGTCTCATCGCCCGGGACACTGGATGCGGTGTCAAACATCTCTTGTTTGTCATACATAATCCCATGTGTGCTGTATTCGGGGAAAATAATCAGGTCCAGCCCGGGCAAGCCTTGTTTGACCCCATGGATTACCTTAGCGATGTTATGGCAATTTTCCAGCACCTGCGCTTTAGTGTGCAATCTAGGCATTTTGTAATTGATCACCGCTACGCCAACGGTGTCTGGGCTACTGCTAATATCTCCGTGTCTCATGCAATCTCCTTAGATTGGAATTTAGATTAGAGTTTGGCACTCCAAGGGCGCACTCTACACCCCAACCCTAAATAATCTATTAATAAAAAATAATCACCACAATTTTTCCCAGATTGTGCCTTCCACCCGATCCATCAATAAAATGCCCTGCGTGGCTAACTCCTCTCTTATGCGATCGGCTAGGGCAAAAATTTTTTAGCTTGTTTGGCTTGCAAACGCAACTGGATTTGCGCCTCAATATGGGCTTTAAGCGCCCCATCTACGCCCAGTTGGAAATACAGCATCGGGTCTTTGCCCCCCAGTCCTAAAAGTGTTTCCACAAAGGCCAAATCTTGCAAAATCTCTTGGGCTTTTTGCTTTTTGGTGGGCTTGGGCGCATGATCTAAGTTTTCATTTAAAAGGCGTAAATGTTCCTCTAACACACTTAAAGCCTTAGAAATATTCAAATCATCACGCATGCACTCTAAGAGGGCAAATCCAAAGGGGCTAGGGGCATTATCTGCTCCGGGTTGTGCTAACTCTAGGGCGCGTTTTTTGAGGCGATAAAGCTTGTCTAGGCGTTTTTTATGCACGAGCAAATCTTCTTCATTGAAGTGCAAAATCGCGCGGTAATGCGTGCCTAAAAGGTAATTGCGCAAAATCTCCCCATCATAGACCTTGAGCGCATCTTTAATATAAAAACTATTGCCCAAACTCTTGCTCATCTTTTGCCCCGAGATATTGACAAAACCATTGTGCATCCAGTATTTGGCTAATTCTTGATCAAAGGCGCAACGGGTTTGGCTCGCCTCATTTTCATGGTGGGGGAAAAACAAATCCGAACCGCCCCCATGGATGTCAATTTGGTAAGGTTGCTGAAGGTAGGCTAGATTGGCAAAGATCATCGCCGAGCATTCAATATGCCAGCCGGGCCGCCCCTTGCCAACCACGCTATCATAACCCACATCAGAGTCCCCCTTATAAGCCTTCCACAGCGCAAAGTCCTTTTCATGGCGTTTGTGGGGGTTATCCTCAATGCGGCTCAAACTCTCTTGATCCAAACTATGCGCGCTCAAAGCCCCATAACGCGGATCGCGCGTGGTGTCTAAATAAATATCCCCATTGCTGGTTTTATAAGCACAACCCTTATCTAAGAGGGTTTGGATCATCATAGCAATGCTTTCTAAATGCTGGCTGGCTCTAGGCTCTAAATGGGCGCGTTGCACGCCCAAAGCCTGCATGTCCTCCAAATAACTAGCAATAAAATGTTCGCTTAGGGTTTTAATATCGGTTTGTTCTTGGTGGGCTTTATGGATGATCTTATCATCAATGTCGGTAAAATTTTTGACAATCTGCACGCCATACCCACTCAGCTCTAAGGTGCGTTGGAGCAGATCAAAGGCGATCGCACTTCTAGCATGCCCTAAGTGGGAATAGTCATAGACCGTGGGTCCGCAGATATAAATTTTCACACAATCAGGTTGGATGGGCTCTAGGGGCACTTTTTGTTGCTGGTGGCTATCATAAATGTAGTAAGTGGGTTTCATGTTTTACCTTTGGATTGTTAAAATAGGCGTTGGAGGGCATGCTGTGTGTGCCAAGCCCCCAAACACCATAAGAATAAGAGCAATGCTAGGGTTTCTAGGGCTAAAAAGCTGGCTAATTTTAAAAGAGCCCTAAGCGTGATCATGCCCAAAAAGCGCTTAAAGCCAAAAGCCCTAATGTTTAAAAAGCAGAGTAAAAAGCCCGCTAGAGAACTAGAGAGGGCTAGACCGCTAGTTTGCAAGTAGGGCATCAAACTTAAAGAACAAATAGTCCCAAAGATCAGGGAGTAAAGGGAGATTTTGGCGGCTTTGAGTTGCTGGTGGTGTGCGTAGAGCCACAGCGAAAAGATTTTGGCTAGCCCAAAGGGCAAGAGCCCCACTAGATACATTCTAAAGACCTCTGCACTTTGGATCACATCTTGAGCTCCAAATTGCCCCCGCTCAAAGAGCAAGGAAATGATCAATTCACTTAAGAGCACCCCCCCTAAACGTGCAGAGCAAAAGCATGGTGGTTAAAAAATAAAGGGCTTGTTGGAGGTGCTGGATGGCTATATCTTGCTGGGCGTTTTTAATGGCTTTGGCGATGGTGGGGAATAGGGCGGTGGAAATGGCGATTGCAAAGAGGGCTAGGGGGAGTTGGAAAATGCGGTTGGCATAGTAAAGATAAGAAATGCTACCCGTTGCCAAAAAAGAGGCTAAGAGGGTGTCAATAAAAGAGGAAATTTGGCTAGCCGAGTTGCCCAACACGCTAGGGAAAAATTGCTTGAAAAAGCCCTTGAGCTCACTTTTCATGGTGGCTTGTTTGCGCTCTTGGCTAGGACTTTTAAAACACAAATAAACTTGTTTTATGCCCACCCTAAAGAGTTTGCCAAAGCCTAGCATGTAGAGGGGATAGAAATGCACCACAACCTGCCCTATCCCCCCAATCAGCACGCCATAACTCAAGTAATAGACCACCTCCAGCAAGTCTTTATCCTTGCCTAGCAAGAGTGCCACGATCATGCCCAAATTCAGCAAAATCGTTTGGTAAGCACTCACAAAAAAGTGGTTTTTGTATTGCAATAATGCCCCAAAAAAGGTGGCTAAAAAGACCAAGAGCAGGTAATAAAAATTGATCGCCACGATGTTTTGGGCTAGGGTGATGGTGTGGGCATCAAAACCATAGGCTAAAATTTTGGTGAAAAAGGGCGCATAGAAACCCACAAGCAAGGAAAAAAGCACCAAGAGTGCGCTAAAGATCACAAGCACACTCACGCTAAAAGCCCCCTTGTGCTTGCTGGCTATAAAGGCGGGCAAAAAGCTCTGGGTAAAAGCCCCCTCAGCAAAGATTCGCCTAAAAAGATTGGGGAATTTGAACGCCACAAAGAAAATATCGCTATAAACCCCACTCCCCAAAATGGACGCACTCAACAAATCGCGTATAAATCCAGCAATGCGGGAGCATAAAATCCCCGAGCTGGTGGTTAAAAAAAAATTTTTTAAGCAAAAATACTCCGCTACTAAGATGTGGAGGGCAACCCTTGATCCCGATTCACCATACTTTTAAGGGAATTATACTATAATCGTAGGCTATAGTGGCAGGATTGAGAGTGGCACGAGTGATTTAAGCTAAGGAATTGTTTTGGCAGGCGAATTTTATTCTAAAGTGGTTGAAAATTGTGGGGACATCCAAGCAGAGTTAGAAAAAGTGGCTCAGGCTTATGATTTAGATGTCCATGATTTGTGGTTTGATCTCTTAAAAGTGCATACTTTGGTGCGTTTTGAGGCTAAATCTGAATACAAGATTTTAGAGGGGGAGAATGCTAAACAGATTGATGATGATGTCTTTTTTGAGAATACTAAGTTAAGTGTGATCCAACGCTATGATATTTGTATTAAAAAAAGGTTATTCCGCTACTTTTTGGATATTGAGGTTTCTGAGGAGAACGACAAACTCTTTGTTGTCTTTGAGAATCCCTTTTTGATCGTGAATGATGAGGGGCTTTTTGATGAGCTTTGCGATTGCGTTGAGGCGTTGATGGCTCTTAATAAAATCATCTTGCGCCAAATGAGTGCCCAGCATACGGCTTTTAAAAAAGAATTAACCGATTATGCCACCCAAGATAAACAGCCCGGCAAGATTTTACTCAAAAGTGCGCGTTATGTTCCTAATAAACCCGGTTGCATGTGTTTTACCCTCAAAGAGAATTGGGAGCGCACAAATAAAGAAGAAGCCCCTATTAATGCCATTTATGGCGTGGGGAAAGGCGAGGTGGTGCTAGAGTATATCAAGCCCGCCCAAGGGGTGAGCGGACGGGATCTCAAGGGGCAGATCGTGGTGGTCAAAGAGCAAGAGATTGCCCCCTTTGCGTTGGAGTATAGCAATGAAGCCTTTGAGATCAAAGACTTGCCCACTAAAGTGGTCTATTCCTCTAAGATTGCCCAATATGTGGCGTTGGTTGATGACAAGCTGAAGAGTTTTACTAAAACCACCTACACGGAGATGAAGAGCACGGGCATGCCCATGTTTTTGGGGGTGTTGAAAATGGTCCTTCGCTTTATATCACGGCTAAAAATGAGATTGACAATGCTATAGAGACTAATTTACGGGTAGAGGCTAAGGAAATTTTTATCAAGGGGAATGTGGGGAAAAATGTCAAATTGGTCGCCCAAAAGGTGGTGATCGAGGGGCAGCTACACACCAGCAGTAGTGCAGAGGCTGACGACATCACAATCACTAACAATAAGGGTTCGTGTAAAGCCAAGAAAGTACAGTGCAAGTATGCCGATAGAGGAACAATCATTGCCGAGGTTTGTGAAGTTGAAGCTAGTAGTGGTAGCCAAATCTTTGCCAAGGAGATTAGTTTAAAACAAGTTAAATCTAACAATACTTTTTATTTTTCTTCCCGTTGCTCCTTGGAAAGCATGGAGGGCAATGAAAATAAATTTTGTTTTTCAGCCTTTGCTGAACCAGAGAGCAAGCGGGTCTTAGAGGAAACTAAAGAGTCCATGGTAACCTATAAAGAAAAAGCCCAAAAGGTCATGGCGCAATACCAAAAACTCAATATTTTTGTGCAAAAGCACCAGTCCACTATTGACAAAATCCGGAACGCCGATGTCGCCACGCGCAAAGCCCTCATTGAGGAGGAGTCGATCAAGCGGATTTACTACGATTTTATGGATTGCTTAAAAAAGAGTTAAGATTTTGCACCTTTATATTTTAAAAATCCAAGACTTCAACCATAAGTTTTTAGATAATTTGGTGCAAATTGAGTCGGGTATGAAACAGGCTAAGTTGCATATTGATAGTCCTTGGACGGCTTTTAACACCATTGGTTGTATCAAAACTTACAGTGGGAGAAGCCAAAGCATTTTAACCGAAAATGGTGAAATGACGGATTTTGCCCTAGATAAAGAGAATGGAGAGCTGGTAAGGGTCAGTAGCCGCCAGCACATCAGCAAGTTTTAGCATGATTGTCGGTTTGGTAGGTAGGGTGTCCTTGCTCGCCCCCACTTTTATGGAGTTAGATGTGCGAGGTGTGATCTATGGGGTGCATATCAGTTTGCAAACCAGCCAACAACTCCAAGAGAGTCAAGAAGTGTTTTTACACACCACGCCTATTTTCCGCGAGGATACGCATTTGCTTTTTGGATTTTTACAACGCTCTGAGCAAGAAATTTTCCAACGCCTCATTAAAATTAGCGGGGTGGGACCCAAAGTGGCTCTAGCCATTCTCTCCACTTACGACCCGACAGAATTTGAAACCTTGATCCAAGCTAAGGACCTAAAGGCTTTGCAAAAGGTCCCCAGCGTGGGCGCAAAACTAGCGGGCAAGATCATGCTCGATTTAGCCGGCTATTTTGTAGAAAACCAGCCCAGCCCTACTCCTAGCGTGCCTTTAATACAAGCGGTGTTGGCTTTAGAGAGTTTGGGCTTTAAAAAGAATGAGGCATTAAAAGTGTGCGCCTCCTTGCCGCCTGATCTGAGCACAAGCGAGCGTATCAAACAAGCCCTCAAACAACTTAAGTAGATTCTATGCAATGGCAAGTTGATAGTTGGCGCAAATTCCCCATTTTGCAACAACCCACTTATAAAGACTTACAAGCTCTTAAGCAAGTTGAGCAAACCCTTAGGAGTTACCCACCTCTAGTTTTTGCTAAAGAAATCCGCTCCTTGCAAAGCGCGCTTAGAGAGGCTGGCTGTGGGCGGGCGTTTTTGTTACAAGGGGGGGATTGTGCTGAGAGCTTTAGCAGTTTTAGTGCCGATGGGATTCGCGATCTGTTTAAAATCATCTTGCAAATGAGCGTGGTTTTGGCATTTGGGGGGGGGTGTCCGGTGGTGAAGGTGGGGCGTGTAGCCGGGCAGTTTGCCAAGCCTAGAAGCCAAGAGAGTGAGACTATCGGGGGTCAAGAAGTCCCCATTTATCGGGGAGATATGATTAATGGGGTGGGTTTAGAGGAGCGAGAAGCCGATGCGACCCGCTTGCTTAGAGCCTACCACCAAAGCGCAGCCACCCTAAACCTCTTGCGCGCCTTTGCTAAGGGGGGGTTAGCCGATTTAGCCGAAGTGCAACGCTGGAATTTGGATTTTGTCAAAAATAATGACTTTGGGCAAAAATACGCTAGTTTGGCGATGCAAATCACGCAAGCCCTAGAGTTTATGCAGGCTTGTGGGGTTAGCGATGTGTCCACTTTGAGAGAAACTGACTTTTACACCAGCCATGAGGCGTTGTTGCTCAACTATGAAGAGCCCCTAATTCGCCAAGATAGCCTGAGTGGGGGGTGGTATAGTTGTTCGGCACACATGCTTTGGATTGGGGAGCGCACACGAGGGCTTGATCAAGCCCATGTGGAGTTTTTAAGGGGGGTGGGTAATCCTATCGGGGTGAAAATCGGTCCTAAGACCACTTTAGATCAGATGTTGGGTTTGTGTGGAGTGCTCAACCCACAAAACCAAATGGGGCGTTTGAGCTTTATCGTGCGCATGGGAGCTAAAGCCCTCCCCCAATTCTTCCCCCCCTTGCTAGAGGGGATATTAAAGGCTAAAAAAGAAGTGGTGTGGGTGTGTGATCCCATGCATGGCAACACGATTAAGACCGCTCAAGGGATCAAAACCCGTTGCTTTGAGGACATTCTCCAAGAGGTCAAAAGCTTTTTTTGAGATTCACCAAGAGCATGGTAGCTGTGTGGGCGGGATTCATTTAGAGATGACGGGTCAGAATGTAACCGAATGCGTGGGGGGTTCGCAGGGCTTGAGCGAAGAGGGGTTGCAAAACCACTACTACACCCAATGCGACCCACGCTTGAATGCCACCCAAGCCCTCGAGCTGGCTTTTTTTACTCGCCCAAATGCTCAAAACCCGCGTGGTGCGCTCCCGCGCATTTTAGGGGTTTTTAACATTACTAACTTTATAATACTTCTTATTCCCAAACCAAAGGATTGCAGATGAGGCTGTGGCTATTAGCTGGGGTTGTTATGTTCTTTTTTGTAGCTTGTTCAGAGAGTAGGAGTCAGATTTTAGAGGATGAAAAGGACTACACGCCTTCAGAAAAAACCATCTGGCAACCCGAACAAAAATAAAGGGGTTTAAGGGGGCTCTTTGCGTTTGGATCAGTATTTGGTGTCTAAGGGCTTGTGTAATAGCCGCCAAAAGGCACAGGAGTTGATCTTAGAGGGGGGCGTGCGGGTGGCTGAACGGGTTTTAAACAAGCCTAGTTTGGAGATCAAGGGGGCGTTACTCTCAGATTTGGAGCAAAATTTAAATCTGTCCAAACGCATGTTTGTGAGCCGTGCGGGCAAGAAACTTTGGGCGTACTTGGAGCAAAATCCCCTAGATTGCACTAACAAGGTGATCTTAGATGTGGGATCAAGTAGCGGGGGCTTTACCCAAGTTTTGTTAGAAAAGGGTGCGCAAAGGGTGGTGTGCGTGGATGTGGGGAGCAACCAGCTTGATCCTGCCCTCAGAGAGCACCCCCAAATTGAGTTACACGAACATTGCGACATCCGTTGTTTTCAAACCCAAGAAACTTACGACCTGATCACTTGTGATGTGAGCTTTATTTCTTTGAGCCTGATTTTAAAAAGCCTAATCCCCTTGAGCCGTGCTTATTTGTTGCTCTTCAAACCCCAATTTGAGGTGGGCAAGCAAGCCAAACGCAATAAAAAGGGCGTGGTGCTCCATGCCCAAGTCATCGCCCAGCGTTTAAAAGCCTTTATTGGTGAGGCACAAGCACTGGGGCTTAGAATGCAGCACATGCAATTATCCCCCATCAAGGGCAAAGAGGGCAATGCAGAAACTTTTTATCCATTTCACACGCTAATATCACCAGCCTAGCGATTGGCAAATTTGATGGCGTGCATGTGGCGCACCAACGGCTATTAAAACGCCTAAGCCCCCCAGCAGGTGTCTTGGTGGTCGCTAGCCAAGAGCCCCAAAAAGTTTTTAACCTCTTTGTCCCAGCGGGCTTGCTTGCTCCAACAATATGCTAAAGAGGTGTTTTTTTTGCCCCTAGAGAGTGCGCGCTCCCTTTTACCCCAAGATTTTACCCAGCTTTTGGAGCAAAAATTCCCCCATTTGCAAAAAATCATCGTGGGCTATGATTTTAAATTTGGCAAAGATCGCCTAGGCGATGTCCATACATTGCGTTCCCTTTTAAGCCCCCACACCACCCTAGAGATCACCCCCGAGATTAAAATTAAGGGTATCTCTTTGCATTCTTACCACATCAAGGAGTGCATCAAACGCGGGGAGGTGGCTTTAGCGCATAAATTCTTGGGACGGCCCTTTGTGATTGAAGGCCCGGTGGTGATGGGGCAACAACTCGGGCATAAAAAACTCTATGCCACCCTTAATTTGGCTTTGGAGCCCACAGAGCTTTTGCCTAGTTTTGGGGTGTATGCTACGCGCGTGGAATTTTCCCATGCGTGTTTTTGGGGAGTGAGTTTTTTAGGGCACCGCTTGAGCACAGATGGCAAACTCGCTTTAGAAACCCATGTCTTGGATGCGCAAATCCCCACCACACCCCACCATTTGCGTGTGGTTTTTGTCAAAAAAATCCGCAACAACACCTTTTTTAAAGATTTGGAGAGCCTGAAACACCAAATTAGCCTAGATATGCTAAAGGCTAAGAGTATTTTAAAGTCGCAGTGAAACATGGGGGTTGGCGTGCGGGTTAAACCCGCCCTATGAGCTGGATATAATTTAGAAGTTAAATATGGTACCAAAAGTCGGACTCGAACCGACACGGGGTCGCCCCCACCAGATTTTGAGTCTAGCGTGTCTACCAATTCCACCATTTTGGCATCAATTTATGGTGCACTGGGCGAGACTTGAACTCGCACGAGTTGCCTCACCACCCCCTCAAGATGGCGTGTCTACCAATTCCACCACCAGTGCTTATACACCCTCCTTTTTGATTAAGCCAAGAACGGATTACTATAAATTGCAATGATTGCGAAGACCAAAGTATAAATGACCTGTGCTTCAATCATCGCCATCGCGATGAACATGGTCGTCAAGAGCTTACCGCCCACGCCCGGATTGCGCGCCGTGCCAGTGATGGCAGCTGCTGCAGCATTCCCCATACCAATGGCACCCCCGCAAGCAGCCACCCCCAAGCCCACGACAGCCCCCACAACAGAGTAGGACTTAATCATATCCACCCCGCTAAAATCTGCCCCAAAGGCCAGCCCTGCCATCGCACAAAAGAAAAGCACAAAAAACTTCATCACCAACTCCGATTTATTATTTTCCATTATTCCAAGTTGTTCTTAGAAAAGGGGATTATTGCATGCTTAAGCTTAATTTTCAAGCCAAATCTAGGTCTATTTTATGGGTTTGGGCGTGGATTTTGATAATTTTGCAAGTAACCCTGCCCCCCTCGTGCAGAAAATCCGCACCCAAGCCCCTTTGCTCCCAGCAACTCTTGTGCAACAAACTCTCCCCCCCTTTAGGCAAGCGCACAAAAGCCCCAAAATCCACGATCTTTTTGATCTCCACTTCCACGATCTGGTCAACATGGTAGGGTGGGCTCTGTGGGCTCTCTTGTTGCACCAAGTCTAATATAAAGTGTTTAGCCCCTAAAATCCCCTCTGCATGCGTGCCTCGGATTTGGATCTGCCCGCTAGCTTTGTCTAAATCGATCTGCACTTGGAAACGCTCGATGATCTCTTTGATTGTTTTGCCCGAAGGCCCGATGACCAAAGCGATTTTTTTAGGCGTGATGTTAAAGCTTTGCAAAGTGGGCAAGATTTGGGTGTTTAACACAATGGATTCTCTAGCTTCTTGCATGCGATCCAAAATAGCAGAGCGTGCTTTTTTAGCCCGTTCTAAAATTTCTTGAAGCCAATCTAGGCGGATACCCTGTAATTTGGTGTCCATCTGCATAGCCATGATCCCCTCTAAGCTCCCAGCGATCTTAAAGTCCATATCCCCATGCATGTCCTCTAAGGCACTAATATCACTCAAGATCACATGTTTATCGCCCTCTAAGATCAAGCCCATCGCCACGCCCGCAACAAGGGCATGCACGCCCACCCCGCTGGCACACAAAGCCAAAGACCCCCCGCACACGCTCGCCATAGAGCTAGACCCATTGGATTCTAAAATTTCAGAAACAAGCCGTATGGTTTGGTTTTTATCCATAATGCTGCTCTCTAGGGCGCGCTTAGCTAAATTGCCATGCCCTAACTCTCTACGGCCAGGCGCGCCTAGCGGAGTGGCCTCCCCCACGCTAAAGGGGGGGAAATTATAGTGGAACATGAATTTTTCCTTAGTGGCCACTTTATCATCTAAATGTTCGCGGATTTTAGCATCGCTTTCTAGACCCAGCGTGCAAGTTACTAGGGCTTGGGTGTGCCCGCGGGTAAAAAGCGCGCTCCCATGGCAATGGGGTAAGATATTGGTTTCAATGCTAATGGGGCGGATGGTGTCTAAATTGCGCCCATCGGGGCGTTTGTGTTGCTCTAAAATCTGACTCCTAATGATTTGGGCCACATAGCTACTCAGGGCATTTTGAATCTCTTCAAAAACATAGTTATGCCCCTTTTGCTCTAAATCTAGGGCGATCTCATAGGTGAGCATGGCCAGTTCGGCATGCCGTTCGCTCTTGGCCATTTGGGCGGTGATTTCCAAGACTTGGGGGTGAAAATGCTCATGGATGAGGGCTTGTAATGCCTTGTCCTCTTTGGGCTTAAACTCTAGGGGCAGGCTGGGGGGGTTGCGCAAGGGTTCAAAGCTGTGGGTGTATTTTTGGCAAGTTTCTTGGATGCGTTGGTGGGCGCAGGAAAGCACTTCTAAGAGCTGATCTTCTGGGAGGGGGTGGAAGTGTTGCCCGCATGCTTGCATTTCAATCATCAATAACGCCTCCACACTCCCGCAGACATATAAATCTAGGGTGCTCTCTTTCATGGCTGACACGCTGGGGTTAAAGACATAGTTATTGTCAATTTTACCCACCCGCAGGGCACAAAGGGGGGCATTGATGCCCATGTTAGCCAAATAAAGCGCATTGCTAGCGGCATTGAGCGCACACACTTGCAAATCGCTTTGTTGATCGTGGCTGAGGACTAAAAGGGTGATTTGGGTGGAGTAGGCGTAATTTTTGGGGAAAAGGGGGCGTAAGGAACGATCGATGATGCGTGAGGTGAGGGTTTCAAATTCGCTCATCTTGCCCTCGCGTTTGCTAAAACCCCCCGGGAAACGCCCAATGGCATACGATCTTTGGCTATATTGCACGCTTAGGGGTAAAAAATCTGTTGTATCAGGGGTTTTATCCACCACCACAGCGGCTAAAATGATCGTCCCTTGATGCTTATACCAAAGGGAGCTGGTGGCTTGGCGGGCGGCGTAATCTGTTTTAAATTCCTCATTTCCAATTTGGATTGTGGGCATGGTTCTCCTTAGTTGATATTTTTCATGGAAGCGTTTAAAATGTCTTCGATTTCTTGTTGTGTGATGCTAATGGGGGTTTTATAGTAATGTTCGATGGAAACAAAGTATTCGGGCCGATAGACGCTCACCACGCCATCACAAAGGGTTGCCAAACGCGTGGCGACATCTTTGGGGACAATGGGCGTTAAGACATAGATATTCTTAGATAATTTAGCCATGCAGGTTTGAATCGCCAAATTAGCCGTGATGCCTGTTTCAATCCCATGATCGACAATGAAGACGCTTTTATTCCCCAAAGATTTGATCGTATTGCCTTTTCTAAATTTGTAAATCCTAGATAAAATTTCTTCCTCATAGACTCGTTTAGCCTCGCCATAGACATAATCTAGGGTGATCTCAAAGGAATTAATCAGGTTTTCATTCATGATGATGTCCATGCTCTCGCTCACCAAAGCGATCTCACATTCTCTATTGAGCGGGGCATAAATGGGCGCGCTAAAGAGAAAATCAAAGGTCGTGCCCAATTTTTGGGAGAGCACATGGGCAAACTTGAGCCCATTTAGGCTGGTGGCTAACACAATGGCGTTTTGGGTGTCTAAGTGGCGGATCATCACTTCATTAATGAGTTGTGATAATGCATCTTCTTGGCTAGCAAACATAAAATCATCGACTAAATTGCCCATATTACCTCTTGAGTTGGCGGTAGGTGATGTTGGTTTTGGTGATGGGGGAGAAATCTAGGGTTAGCTTGATGTAGTTGTTTTCATAGACTCGCAGAGGGTCGTTGGGGTTGCTGGTCAAAACAGGTCTTCTTTGATTGACAAATTCCAAGCCCACCCCAAAACAGCGAATCTTTTTGAAAAGCCCAACACGCCAATTCAAAATCACATTGTTTTCAATGTCATACCCCACAGACGCATTCAGAGCAAACCATCTAAAATCATTGCTCAAGCCCGCTTTTAAATAGTTGGAAGTGTTCTGGACGATTTTGTTGATCCCATTGTCATTAAAATTTTTCTTCACATAGTAAGAGATGTTAGCACTCAAAAACTTACGGGTGTAGTTTGCGTTGATCGACACCTCATCAATGCTATTATAATACCACGAATAAAACAAAGTCCCGTAAATATCCAAGCCTTTTAGAGGTGAAAAGCCGATTTTGGTTTCCATCGGGGTGCGTGCGATTGAAATTTGATCGTCAAAATCCAAAGATTGGGAGATACGCCAATACAAGAGCTCCTGCCCGCCCAAGCCATAGAGGTATTGCGTGAGATTCAAATAAAGTTGTTTGCTGGAGGGGTTACGCACCACAATGCTAGAGGGATTCCACACCGCATCGTAAATTTGCCCGCGGTAATCATAATCACTCAAGGTGTGCCCGGAGGCGGTGGCGACAAAGTTATTACTGGCTTGCGCGCTCATCACATACATTTGGTTATTAAATAGCCCATCAGTATAGGTGTAGTAAGCCCCGCTAAGCACTGCTTGTAACTGGATGGTGTGTAAAAACTTATTGTATTCTCTGGCTAGATCGGTGTTTAAATAGAGTGCATAACTACTTGAAAAGTAATTCCCAAATTCCCTAGACACGCCCTCAATATTGGGGACATAGCTATGTTTGGTGTTCATGATCGCCACATTCCCCGCACTGACACTATTCCAAATGCCTACAGACAAGTATTTTTTTAAACAAGGAAAATTGCATCCCCAAAGGCACAGCGATCGAATTTTGCACATACCCATAGCCCACCTGACGCACGATATTATTGAATTGGTAATCTAGGGAGTAAAGGAGGTGTTTCCAACCCAAAGGGGCTAAGTATTTGTGGTATTGCAAATTGGGCAAAGATTGGAAGGTGGTGTTGTTGTTGATCTTGTTGAGGTTTAAAAAGTATTTGAGATAAAAGCCATAAAAATGGTTATTGGTTTGGACATAGTAGTTCCCACGGGACATGTGGGTCGCATCCGTGATGCGTTTATTGACCTTTTCAAAACGCACATAGTCCAAATCGTTCATGTAAAGAAAATCCAAATAAAAAGGCGTTGTCTAAGGGGTGGTGCAACTTAAAATATTTTTGCAAAGTTTGGCGACTAGCGTTCATGGTTTCAAACCCAAAGACATTTTGGTTTCTCAGATCGTAAAGTTTGGTGTATTTGTCATAGTTGTAAAAATAACGCATGTTGAATAAAAACTTGTCTTGGTGGGAATTGATGACTCTGGCTTGGAAGTTGATTCCCAAACCCCTTTTAGATCGAATCGTGGGGGGTGAAAGTCATATCCCATGAATCTTTGGGCGCAACATAGACAGGCTGTAAATAAATAAAGCCGGCTAGATTGGAAGTCCCAAATTCAGGGTATAAAAGCCCGCTAGCCCGCTTGGTGCTGGTGGAAACAAAGATATAGGGCAGATAAAGGACCGGAATATTCCCCAAAAAGATTTTTGAATTCCACAGCGATAAATGCGACTTGGTTGCATTAAAATGCCCCGAAGAAGCCCGGACATGCCAGATGGGGTTATCAATGCTGCACCCGGAGGTGGTGAGATTTTTAATGTGGTATTTATCATTGTCAGCATGGGCAATATCCGCACTGATCCAAATCCCCGTAACGCTATCTTGCACATAGAAAGGAAAAATGAGCTCGTATTTTTCATTGAGCTTGATTTTGACATGCTCGCTTTGCACCAAGAGCCCCTCACCCCGATACACCCGCACATGCCCCTCTAAAGTGGCTTCTTTTTTTTTGGTGTCATACACCACTTGATCGGCTAGGATATAGACATCGTAATTGAGTAAAATCGCATGCCCGCTAGCCGTAACAACATTGTTCTTGGCTTCTACATGATCTGCCATGAGTTCAAAAATCTTGTGGTTTTTCTTATCAAATTTTTGCACGGCGACTTGTTGCTTACTCTGTGCTAAGACCCACAGCAACGCCAACAAAAGAAAAAAGCGCAATACCATTCATTTCGTTACAATAACAAGGGTTTTGGCATGCCTGTCATGGAAAGCCCGCCCAAATTTATCTTTGGAAAAAAAGGCGATGGGGTAGAAAAACAATAACTCTTTGAATAACCAACGCTTCAATCTAGCACTCAAGGGGGGTTTATCCCAAGTTTTCAAGGCAACCACACGCAAGTGGAACACAAATTTACCAATAGTGGTCCCCAAAAAACCCATCAAGAGCATTTCATACAGCCCATGCACCACCACGCATAAAAGCAAAAAACGCAAGGATAAATAAGACTCCAGCAACTGCCCCAAATGCAACGCCGATAACCAACGCACATTCAAATCCCATGCCAAAAACCCCACCCATAACAAATCCACCAAAAACGCCCCCAACCTCCATGTATAAGGAGCGATCACCAAGTGCTCTTTATAGAGCACCTCTTCTATTTTTTGCTCGTCCATAATGATACGCCCATTAAAGCGCGCCAATATCCTCTCTAAATTGCATGCCCTCAAACTGCACTTTTTTAACCAAACCATAGGCATGGTTTTTAGCCTCTGTGAGAGATTTGCCCTTACCCACACACACGCACACCCGTCCCCCAGAGACCACAAACAAGCCATTTTCTTGGGTGATCTTGCCCAAATCCAAATGCCCGGTTTTTTCATCAAAGGGATCGATATAAACACTCTGCCCTTGTGAGATTTTATAAGGGTAATCTTTGGATGCTAACACCACGCCTAAGGAATGCTGGTGGTGCAACTCCAAGTGCAAATCTTGCAAAGTGCCCGCAATCGTGGCTTCGCACAGATCCAAAAGAGGGGTTTTAAGCAGGGGCAAGAGCACACTACATTCCGGATCGCCAAAACGCACATGGCACTTTAACAAATAAGGCTCTAACTGCCCCTCTGTTGGCACCACCATGATTTCTACAAACAACACACCCACAAAGGGCGTGCCCTGCCTAACCATCTCATCTAAAATAGGCGTAACAATGGTGGAGGCAATTTTTTTGCTTGAACGCCTCATCGCAAAAATGGGTGGGGGCAAAGGCTCCCATCCCCCCCGTGCGGGGTCCATTGTCTGAGAGTTGCTTATAATTTTGGCATGGAGGCAATAGTAAAAAAATCTTGGTGGTGTGCCAAAGCCAAGATCGAGAGCTCAAAGCCCTCCAAAAAACTGCTCCACCACAACCCTAGAGTGTTTTTCTTGCACAAAAAAGCGTTCTAAAGCCAGCTGGGCTTCTTGTGCGTTTTTAGCAATGACGATGTTTTGAATCAAGTCATCTGGTCCTATCACAAGCGGAAAATCACAGCTTTGCACCTGTTCCTTAGCGGTGTCGTAGTCTTGTGCAAATAAAAAAAGGGGGAGTGGGGATATTTAAATTCAAGGCTAAATTCTTGGTAAAACTCTTAGAGGCTTCTAGGATACTCACCTTTTGGCTAGGTCCAAAAACTTTAATTTCTGCTAGGGCTAATGCATCGCTCAAGCCCTCGATTAAAGGCTCTTGAGGTCCAATCACCACTAAATCAATATGTTTATCTGTAGCAAAACGGACAACTTCTTCATGATTTTCTAATGCGACATTTTCGCCAATGCTCTGTGTGCCCCCATTGCCCGGAGAAAAATAAATATCGCCTATACGGGTATCTTCTCTAAATTTACGCCCCAAAGCATACTCTCTAGCACCACCCCCAATGATTAGAATCTTCTTTTTCATTCAGTCCCTATTTTATAATCCACCCAAACGACCGTTACTATTCTTGCGTAGTTCAAAGAAGCTACAATCTAGGCCAAGAGGGTTTTATTAGGTGGCAGATTCTACCAAAGAAAATACCAAATCACACAAAAACCACTACAATTAGCCTAATCTAATGAATAAAAGAACTTGCCAATGTTAGAAACACGCATCGTCCAGGCATCTTTACAATGCTGGAGTCCATTATAATTGAAATTTGCTTAAGCTATCACCATAAAAAACACGGCTCAAAATAAGACCCTCTGGAGCTAGGGGCATGCGATAGATATGCCTTTTAAGCCCAATTTGATCGCTCAAATCTGATAAGCTCATTTTGCCCAAACTACATGCCAAAGCCGCCCCCACCATCAAGCGCACCTGTGCCCTTAAAAAGGCATTGGCCTCCACAACCACCACGACACAGGGCAAATTACAGATCGCATGACCATAACAAGATGCCTTGTAGATCGTGCGGATCGTGCTTTTAGGATCGCTGCCTTGTTTGCAAAAATACCCAAAATCATGCGTGCCCACAAATAAATCTAGGGCTTTTTGCAAATCATGCAAGCTCCCATGTGGGTGGGGGGTGATGTAGCGGGTCAAAAAGGGGTTGGGCACTTTGGGGGCTAGGACATAGCGGTAAGTTCTTTTGAGTGCCCAAAATCTGGGGTGGAAGTCCAGCGGGGCGGGGCTGATGGCTTGACAGACAATGTGGGGGGCAAGTTTGGCGGGCAGATAATGGGCTAATTTGGCACAATCTATGGGCAAGTGCGTGGCAAAGGAGATCACTTGGTGGCTGGCATGCACGCCCTTATCGGTGCGCCCGGCAGCCAAAATGGGGCCAGCAATCCCCAAACTCAAAAGGGCTTGTTCTAGCTTGCCCTCCACACTTGGCAAGCCCTCTTGTTTGGCAAACCCACAAAAGGCACTCCCATCATAGGCGAGCACCACTTTAAAGCGTTGCATCAATAAAAACGCACAATCATGCGCCTATAGAGCGCATACGACCCCAAGAGCCACACAAGGGGCAAAATCGCAACAAAAAATCAAGGGGGCATCTTGGCTAATGGCATGCATGCACAAAAAATAAATCCCCACAGCCAAGAGCACATAAATATAAGAGAGGTTTTTAGAAAAACGTGGATTGGCAATCCCAAAAGTGGGGATGAGAAAAATGCTGGCTAGGGGGAAGAGCGCAACCAAAATAGCTTGGGTGAAACGCCTTTTTTGGTTTTTTGTTCGCATCTTTGCCAAATGCGCTTTTCCAGTAGCCAATGTAGTCATGGGAGTGCAAAAAAACCGGATTTTTATTGCTTGAAGAGCTGATTCTATTTTTCAAGGCGAGCTGGCCAAATTGGACCTTGCGTAATTGATCTTTTTGGGCAAAATAGGCATTCCCATGTTCGAGTTGGAGTTCAAACACGCCTTGTTGGTTTTTGATCTGCCCTTGTTTGGCAATAATAAAACTCTCTAGGGCTAACCCCTTGTGTGAAAACAAAATCACATCATTAAAGATATTCCCTTCATTGCTCCCAATATAAACCAGCCAATCGCCCAATTTCTGCCCAAATTCGCCCGGGTGGATATTGACATCAATCTTTTCTTTCTTAGCCTGAATAAAGGAATAATAGGCACTCTTAGAGGCGGGGACCAAAATTAAAGAGAAGATAAGCAAAACCACGCTCACAAACACGCACAGAGGCAAAAAGGCTTTCACCAAACTTTTAGGCGAAATACCCAAAGAAAAAAAGACCAAGAGTTCATGGTCATAGGAGAGCCGTGCTAATCCAATGGCGCACGCCCCAAAAAAGGTGATGGGGATGATGAAAAAGATCGTCCCGGGCAAGGAGTAGATGTAGAGTTGCACCAAATCCAAAAAACTCAATTTGACCACTAAAGTTACGCTAGCAATGCCAATGAGCATCACAATCGAGGCGATGAAAAAGAGCACTAAAAAGAAAGAGAAAAAGACTTGTGAGATGGCATAAAACATATAAGATTTAGCCATCTGCATGGACAACTCCTAAGAGGTTAAATACCCCGTTCAATCCCATCTAAAATGGGCACAAATAAGCAACGATCCAGCACCTGATCCACCACCAAAACCCCGCCTTTTTTAATAAAACGGGTGATTTTTTGGGCTTGGTTATCTAAAATAGGGGCGACTAGAATGCCCCCCTCTTCAAGCTGATCGCTTAGTGCTGGGGGGATGCTAGGCGTGCAGGCAGAAAATAAAATGCGATCATAGGGGCCATACTCGCTCCAGCCTAGTTGCCCATCTCCTAGCTTGGTGTGGATGTTGGTTGCTCCTAGTTTTCTAAAGCGTTTCTTAGCCTCCACCAAGAGTTTTTCAATGCGCTCAATGCTGAAGACTCGCCTAAAGAGTTTGGAGAGCACCATAGCTTGATACCCGCTCCCACACCCAATTTCTAAGACACTATCCGCCCCCTGAGGCTTTAAAAATTGGGTCATCTTAGCCACGGTCAAAGGGGAGCTAATGAACTGATCGGCTCCCATTGGCAGAGCGTCCAAGCTATAGGCTAATTGCTTGGAGGGGACAAATTCCTCGCGATTGATCGCACAAATGGCGTTTTTAATGGATTCTTCTAGGTTAAAGCGTTGGGCGATCGCCTCGCACATGTGTGCGTTCTTGATCTGGAACACTAAAACCCTTCAAAACTCAAACTGCCCTTAGAGTAATTGCTCACTCTAGCCTCAAAGAAGTTCGATCGGTGGCTATTAAAATTGGCGAATTGATCCACCCATCTAAGCGGGTTTTTGGTGTGGTAGAGTTTAGGCAAACCCACAACGGCTAAACGCGTATCAGCCAAGTATTCAACATACGCCCTAAGCGCTTTGGGGTTGAGATCTAAAATCTCGCCTTGCGTGATATAAGCCCCCCAAGCACTCTCCAAATCCACCGCTTCTTTAAACATGGCGATCACCTCTTCAATGAGATCGGGGCTAAACAAATCCGGACGCTCTTTTCTCAAAGAATTAATCATATTTTGGAACAAACTCAAATGCGTCACCTCATCTCTTTGGATAAAGCGGATCATTTGGGCTGAACCTAGCATTTTACCCCCCCTAGCGAGTGCAATAAAAAAAGCTAAACCCGCTGTAAAAAATAAATGCCCTCCAAGATTTGGTTAGCAAACAAGACCTTCAATAAATTACGCTCCGTGTGATCATGGGCTAAATCCATATACACCTGCGCCACGCAGTCATTTTTTATTTTTCAACGCCTCATCGGTGCGCCACATCTCATAAATCTCATCGCTATTAGCGCTAATGCTCTCCACCATGACCGCATAGCTATGACTATGTAACGCCTCTTCAAAGGCTTGGCGTACCAAACACAAGTTGATTTCTGGGCTGGTGATAAAGGGATTGACATTATCAATCAAGTTATTGGTTTGCAAGCTATCCATGAAAATGAGCTGGGCTAGCGCGCGATCGTAGCCGATTTTCTCTTGGTGGGTGAGCTTGAGGTAGTGGTTTTTATCCCCATGCATGCTCACCTCCTCAGGAAACCAAGTATTGGTCAGCATGGTTTTCCAAAGCTTGGTAGCCCATGGGTATTTGATTTGGTTGAGATCAAACATGCTGGTGGGGTTGCCTCCAAAGATTTGGCGATCTTGTGCGCGTTCTGTGGAGTGGGGGTTATAAATTTTTTTACGCCCTAAGGTCTGTTTTTTCATCAATGCCTCTTATCACAATTTGGAGGAGCGATCATACTTTAAAGTAGCTGATCCCTACATAAATAGTTTTTTTTCAGTGGTTTTTAAACTTATGGGGGGTAGAATGACGACTTTTACAAGCGGAAGTGGCGAAATTGGTAGACGCACCAGACTTAGGATCTGACGCCGCAAGGCGTGGAGGTTCGATTCCTCTCTTCCGCACCATCACCCTAAAATCTTTTGGCGCACCACCCAATCATAAAGTCGATCAGGCAGGCATTTTTTAGCCCACACCAATAAATGGGCGTGCTTACCCACCAAATAACGCGTTTTGGGGCGGGGGGCTTGCAAGGCTTGCAAAATGCATGCCGCGATCACTTGGGGTTTTGTAGCCCTTTGGTAGGTTTGCTTGTAAAAGGCACTAGCCTTTTGGCACTCCACGTCATAGGGGCTCTTAGGATCGGGGGTGTAGGCATTCAGCGTGCCTTGATCCCATTTGGTCTCAATTGCCCCGGGTTCGATGAGCACCACTTGCACCCCAAAGGGGATGAGCTCGGCGCGCAAACAATCGCTATAAGCCTCTAGGGCGTATTTGCTGGCATGGTACCAGCCTAAAAAAAGCGTGGTGGATCGCCCCGCACTAGAGGCAACATTGATGATCTTGGGGGCAAGATGGGTATTTTGGCGCAAGGTGGGCAATAATAAAGAAGTGAGTTGGGCGATGCTAAACAAATTGACTTGGAAAAGGGCTTTTGCCTGCTCTAGGCTATGTTCCTCCAAGCTCCCTAGCAAGCCATAGCCGGCATTGTTGATGAGCGCGCTAATTTGGGAGTCTTGATTCAAAATCTTGCCAACCACCTGCTTAACCTGTGCTTCATCGCTCAAATCACAATCTAGGCGCACACAATTAGGGTGTTGCAATACCTCTAGGGTGCTCACTTTCCTAGAGATCGCATAGAGTTTATAGCCTTTTTCTAGCAATAACAAGGCACATTGCAACCCGATTCCACTGCTCGCCCCTGTTAGCACCACGCTAGCCATGTTGTTTCCTCAAGTATTGTTCCCATGCATAGGCACTAGAAACAATGTTTTTTAGGTCATCAAACTGGGGTTTAAAGCCAACCTCTAAGATTTTGGCATTGTCAGCAATCAAAGAGCTTGGATCGCCCACACGCCTAGGCGCAATTTGCACCTTAAAATCCACCCCAGAGACCTCTTTAACCTTGTTGATTACCTCCAGCACGCTATAACCCCGACCATAGCCCACATTGTAGATGGCACTTTGGCGGGTGTCTAGCAAAGTATTAAAGGCTTGCACATGGGCTAGAGCGAGATCGTCGATGTGGATAAAATCGCGGATACAAGTCCCATCGGGTGTGGGGTAGTCATCCCCAAAAATGTACATAGAGGGGCGTTTGTGGGTGGCGCATTCACAAGCCACCTTGATTAAGTGGGTGGCATTTTGGGCGCGTTGCCCCAAGCCAAAGGGGGTTGTGTAGTCATTAAAATGAGTCGCCCCGGCGACATTAAAATAGCGCAAAATCACACATGAAAAATCCTCTGCTAGGCTGGCATCTAATAACATGCGTTCTGCCATCATCTTAGAAGCCCCATAAGGGTTGATGGGATTTAAGGGGGCTTGCTCATCTACGGGGCGATCGCTGGGTTCATAAACGGCTGCACTGGAGGAAAATACAAAATGCTTGATGCCATGCTGGATACAGAGCCTAACTAGATTTAAAGTGTTGTGCGTGTTGTTTTCATAGTAATCTAAGGGCAGGCGCGTGGATTCTTCCACGCTGATTTTGGCTGCAAAGTGCAACACGCCCAAGATGGGGTGCTTGGCTAGAAGCTGGCTTAAAGCTGGGCTATCTTGCAAATCTAGGCGCGCAAACTCCACCCGATTAGGGGCGCAAGTTTGCAAAGCTTGCAAGTGAATCTCAAACCCCGTGCTCAAATTATCCACAATGAGCAGAGAATAGGGGGTTTTTTCTAAAAACCAACGCGCCACGCCCGAACCAATATACCCACAAGCCCCAGTCAAAAGCAACATAGTAATCCCTAAACCATTTTAACCCGATATTATCTAAAATCCACTAAAATAACGCAATTTTGGATTAAAGGAGCTCCTATGGGAAACACGGAAGAGTTAGTGATGGACACCACCGCTAGTGTGGGCGACCCTAGACAGCTGGTGATGTCTTTTTTGGTTACCCCCACGATGGTGAATTTTAACAATGTCATGCACGGGGGGGAGTTGCTTAATCTCTTGGATAAAGTCGCTTATGTATGTTCCACGCGTTATTGTGGGTATGGCACGGTTACCCTGAGCGTGGATCGCGTGTTGTTCAAACACCCCATCCCCATCGGGACTTTGGTTACCTGCTTTGCCAGCGTGAATTATGTGGGCACTAAGAGTTGTGAGGTGGGGATCAAGGTGATCTGTGAGGATTTTAAAACTAAGGTCGCCGTCCATACGAATAGTTGTTATTTCACGATGGTGGCGATGAAAGATGGTAAGACAATTGCTATGCCCCCCTTCACCCCCCGCACTGACAAAGAAAAAGAACGCTACGAGCGTGCCATTAGACGCAAGGAAGCCCTTAAGAGCACCCAAAAGGTGGCGTTGAAAAAATAAGGCAAATCCAAAATATCTAGGCTAGGGGTTGAGGCGAATCCCCACCCCAAAGCGGTTAGAGAAGACATCGTATTCATAAAGACCATCCCCATAGCCATTAAAATACTGCATGTAAAGCCCGACAAAACGGCTAATTCTAAAAGTGTAACCAATGCGGATCGCACCATGCCAGCGTTTGTAGCGCCAATATTGCGTGAAAATGTCATAAAGACGCATTTCAAAATGGTGGCGACCCCGCCTGTAGTCGATCAAAGCATTCCCATAACCCATAAAATCAATCAAATTTGGGTTGGATTGGTTATAAGGGATATAGGGCCAGTAAGCCACTCTAATTTTAAGCCCCCCCTTTTGCCATGTGAGCTTGAATACGGGGCGTTGCCCCGCACTCACTGAGCGGCAACCCCCATCAAGCCCCCCTTGCTGGACGATTATTTGCTTATTCTCTTCTGTGATATGCACAGGTGTCCCCGGAAAGGCATCAGTGGGATTCCCATTTTTAAAAGGCTGGTAACACTGCCTGCCCCCAATGCCATTGGAAATGTGTTGCCAACCAATCCAAAACTCACTCAGATGCCCCATCTTTTCGGTGAAAAAGGGGATATTGAGCGGATAGACATAAATGAGCTCGGGCATGTAATTGACCATGCGCATGGGTGCGCTTTGGGGGTTGTTGTAAATTTGGAACCAGTTAGTTTGGGTGTAGGCCAAATAGAGCGTGCCAGTGGTGAAGAGAAAATGCCGGATGACCGGGACTCTAAAGCTCACTTGGAATTTAAATTCGGTGCTTTGGTAGCGGTTAATGCTGGGGAAATACCACTGGTAAATGGGGGTAAAACTATGGTAAAAGGGCATAAAGTAAGTCCCGCGGTATTCCATAATATCTAAGTATTTTTTAGCAAAGTCGCTTAAGATATTGACTTTTTTGGGCTTTTTAGGGGGCACACTCCAAGAGTCTTTCAAACCATAAAACCATGGCTTGTAAAAATCTGGATATTGAGGACCAGTCGTATAACCCTTGTGGGCTAACTGCGAGGGGCTGAGGCGGTTATTAGCCTCCTCACCCCCTAAAAAACAAAGACAAACACAGCCTGTTAGGAAAACCCGGCGCATGGGCTAACTTTTCTTAAGTTGTAAAAGTAAAATGAGGATCATCACCACCGGTGCCACAAAACGCACGCCAAAAATCCACACCTGAAATCCCAAACGGGTTAAAAAGCGTTTGCTGGCTTTATAAATGCGTTTTTGATCCAAGACCCACCCTAAGAAAACCACCGAGAACAAACCCCCCAAAGGCATTAAGATAGATGAGGCGCTAAAATCCGCCCAATCAAAAATATTTTTACCCCCAAAGGTGAGAGCGGACGCATAATCTTTGTGGATTGACAAGATCACCAAAATCCCCACAAGATAAATCCCCAAACCCACTAAAAAACAAGCCTTAGCACGGCTCCATTTCAAGTGATTCACCAAATAGAGCGTAACGGGTTCTAACATGGACACTGTGGAGGTGATCCCTGCAAAGATGAGGGCTAGGAAAAATAAAAAAAGCGATGATAGAGCCTGCCAAGCCCATTTGATGAAAGATCAAGGGCAAAGAGATAAAGACCAGCCCCACCCCCTGAGAGGGCTCCCCATTGAAGTTAAAAATGAAGGTGAAGATCATCAACCCGGCAATTAAAGAAATGGCAATGCCGGGCAAAACCACCCATAGCGAACTGCCTAACAAGTTTTCATCAGACTTGGTAAAAGCCGCATAAGTGGTGATCGTGCCCACCCCCAAACTCAAAGAAAAAAACATCTGCCCCAACGCATCTAGGAACACCTTTAGGCTAATTTTGCTGGCATCAAAGACAAACATGTAATGCATAGCCTGCGAAAAGCTGGGTAGAGTCATAGCAAAAATAAGCAAACCGATAAAAACCAAAAACAACAAGGGCATCAGCCACAAGCTCAGCCGCTCAATCCCCTCTTTAATCCCCTTAGAAACAATCCAAACGGTCAGCCACAACCACACACTAAAGCCCAAAATCTGCCAAAATAGATCCTCAGAACTCAGGTGTGAAAACGCCTCTTGAGATATTGCCAAAGAGGGGGGCAGATTAAAGCTCACCTTGATTAAGTAGTAAGACACCCAGCCCAACACCACCGTGTAAAAAGACAGAATAAGAGGCCCGCCTAGCAAAAAGATCGCGCTAAACCCCCAAATTTTCTTATGCTTAGTGTCTAGGTGTTGGTAACAAGAAACCACATCTTTACGCCCCAAGTTGCCAATGATCATATCAGCAAGCAACATCGCAATCCCCAAACTTAGGGTTAAGCCCAAATAGAGCAAGACAAACGCCCCGCCCCCATTGCTCCCAGCCATGTAAGGGAAACGCCAAATGTGCCCTAGCCCAATGGAGCTCCCCAAAGTGGCTAAGATGAAACCTAACTTTGAAAAACCCATGCTAGTCCTGCAAAATTTTCACAGCCCAAATCACCAAAATCACAATAGGCGCGATGAACTTGAGCAAGAACACCCACACAGCAAACATCCAGCGGCTCAAAAAGTGCAAACTCACTGCATAGAGTTTTGTCCTGCTCACCACCCAGCCCACAAAGAGCACAGAAACCAACCCCCAAAAGGGCATTAAAATCGAGGTGGAAAAAAAAGTCTGCCAAGTCAAAGAGGCTTTTGCCAAAAAATTTTAGATGAGTCCCATACTTGGCATCCAAAGAGAAAATGAGCACCACACCGATGACAAAAACAATCCCAGTAAGCCCCCATGTCGCTTTAAAACGCGAATAATTCTTATCCACCAAATACTGCACGGGGGGGTTCTAAAAGGGCAATGGTGGAGGTGATCCCTGCAAAGGCTAGGGCGCATAAGAACAAAATAGACACCACGCTCCCCATTATGCCCATCTTAGAAAACACCACAGGTAAGGACACAAAGATCAAGCCCGCCCCCTGTGAGGGGTTAGCCCCATATTCAAACACAAAGGTAAAGATCATCAAGCCCGCCATTAAAGAAATGGCAATCCCGGGCAAGACAATCCACACCGCACTTTTGAGCAAATCCTGTCTGCGGTGTGTTGATGAAGCATAGGCGATGTTGATTCCAATGCCCAAACTCAAGGCAAAGAACACCTGCCCTAGTGCGCTCACAAAGACTTTTTGGTTAAATTCTGCTAGGCGAATCCCAAACATAAAATCTAGGGCTTTTTTAAAGGAAACCTGCGTGGAGGCATAGATAAGCAAGCCTATAAAGATGATGAATAAGAGGGGCATTAAGACAAAATTGAGTTTCTCAATGCCATCTTTAACCCCCCTAGAGACCACCCAAGCGCTGAGTAAGAGGGTGATAGCAAGCCCGATAATCTGCATGCCAACAGAATGCTCTAAAAGATTGGTGAAAATCTGTTTTGAGGCTTCAATGTCTGTGGGCAAGTTGAAACTCACCGCTCCTAGATAGTAAAACACCCAGCCTAGCACGATCCCATAAAAGGTCAAGATGATGGGTCCGGTGAAGAGCATCAACCCTGCATAACGCCAAGTTTTGCGCTCAGGATTAGGGTCTAGCTCTGCAAAGGCAGCTGCGACATTCTTTTTTGGGTGCTCTGACCGATCACCATTTCAGCAATCAGCATGGTAAGCCCAATTGTGAGTGAGAGGATCAAAAAGAGAATCACAAACCCACCCCCACCACTGGTGCCCGCCATGTAGGGGAAACGCCAAATGTGCCCGAGCCCTATTGAACTGCCTAAAGCAGCTAATACAAACCCTAGTTTTGAAAAGCTATTCACCAAAACTCCTTTCTCTTGATATTAAAAAAGCACCCATTCTAGCACAAAAAAATTTAAGGTTTAATATATCTTTACAAAATCATGCTATTTGTAGAGATTTTATCCAAAAAAGGGAATCTATGCGTCTGCGGGTTTATTATGAGGATACCGATTGTGGCGGGATTGTCTATCACGCTAATTATTTTAAATACTGCGAGCGGGCTAGAAGCGAGGTGTTTTTTAAAGCACACCTGATCCCCCAAGACCAAGAATGCGCCTTCGTGATTCAGAGCTTGCAAGCCCAATTTAGCGCACCGGCCATGTTGGGCGATAGTTTGGAGGTTAAAACGCAACTTCTAGCCCTTAAAAAGGTGAGCGTAACGCTCCAACAAGACATTTTTAAGATCACCCCCCAAAAACCCGAATTGCTCTTTAGCATGCAAATAAAAAATTGGCTTTATCCACCTCCACACCAAAATCCCCACACGCATACCCCCTCACTTTGTAAGGCTTTTACATGGACTCCAATAAACCCCAAATCACCTACCCCACTTTGTGGGAATACCGCTTGATTACGGATGATCCTAGAGCCCTTCTAGAGGAGCTCCCCCAAATTTTGGGCAGACAAGATTACAAGGCGGATTTAAACCACATGAGCGCGCATGGCAAATACACCAGCTTACAACTCTGCTTGGAGGTGCAAAGCCAAGAGGAACGCGATCGCCTTTTTAGTGCCCTTAGCACCCATGCGTTTGTAAAGTGGGTGCTTTGAGGGTAGGCTTTTCTAGCGGTGGCAAGGCTAAAGAGAGATTAGAAATGTCTAGGTAGTAGAAAATATCCTTGTTATTTTCATAGCCCGTAATGATGAGCTGCCCCCCGACAAAAGCTAGTGCGCTGGGGTTGTTAATGGCATCTGGCAAGCCATAGGCATCGATGATGCGCCCATCTAAAGGGTTAATCACCAAGAGGGCATTATAAGCCTTGCTGAGTGCAAATAAACGCCCTTGGTAAAAGGCTAGCCCAGCAATATAAAACTCGGAGAGCGAACGCCCCTCTTTGAGGGGGTTATTGCTGGAGGTCTGCACCACGCGTTCAAAACTCAAACCCAAATCTTGATCGAGCATGCCAATTAAAATCAACTGCTTGTAGCGTTTGTTAGGTACGGTGAGCATGTAGGTGTAAGTCCCATCACTGCGCGCACTCAGCACATAGTAAGTAGAAGCACGGCTTGTTCTTAGGCGGTTGCGCCCGATCTCATCAAAATGGTGCGCACCTTGTAAGAAGTTGGGGAAATTATTTTTTGCTTGGGGGTTATACAAAACATCCACACTGCTTTTATTAGCCCCCATCAAGCGGATCACATTCCCCACCATATTTGCCCCGACAAAATTTTCCACCGATACAGAATAATCCTTATCCAACACCAAATGTGCCAGCACCTTGTTTAAATCTTGATTGACAATATAAAGCCCCTCTTTTTGGGTGCTGATTAAAAAGGTATTTTTGAGCGTGGCATTATTCCCCGCAAAGGTATTAGCCGAAAAGCTAAAGGGGGCGGGTTTGAGTGCTGGGGCGCACCCATCAGCCTCTTGTGTATTGCTAAGAGGATTAGCAGGCATGGCAAGACTGAGACTAGAGGGACCAGATGTCAAAGGTTGGAGGGGGTCAGAGTGGGGGGGGTGGGGACTCTTTAGTAGCTAGGAAATTGAGATCGCTAATGGGCGCATTAAAGGGCAAGGTGCTAGGTTTGCTCTCTAGCAAGATCAAATGTTTATTGATCACTAGCGGGGCGTTTTGGTAATGGCGATCCCAGTTGTGCTTGTCATTAGCCAAGATGGGCGCATCCACCACCCTTTTACTGAGTAATCTAGGAAAGCCCATGTGCTTCCAGTTAGCCGTGCTCCAAATATTCTCATTCAAACGCCAAGAAAAGCGAATCGGATCGCCATGCCCTAAATAAGGAAAGGGACCGGTGGAAATAAATGCCTGCACCATGTTAGAGAACACCACCACGCTAAAGATGGCAAAAGCCCACAGATTGGCACGGCTCAATTTGCGATAAGGCAGGCGTTGCCCGTAGAGATAAAGCCCCCCCTCTTGGCTTAAAAGGCTAAAATCAGGCGCAAAGAGCAACAGCCCCCCCAAGATCAACGCCACCATCCAAAACACAAACTCAGCCCAAAATTGCGTGTGTAGCCCCAAAATAGAGAGGGCAAACCCTTGCCCGACATCCTCTAGGGCATGGTTGCCCATGTGGTAAAAGCTTTGGTAAAGCCCCCCTGCTGTGATTAAAATTAAAATGGCTAGGTATTTGGGTTTGATCCCATAACGCACGATAAACAAACCTGCCAAAGCGATATACACCATGCTTTGGCGTTCCGCCCAACACTGGATACAGGGCGAATCATGATAAATAAAGCCCAAGATCAAATTAGCAATCCCCACCGGTAAAGCCATGATACCAATGATGGCTAGAGAGAATAAAAAGTAGAAAGTCCTAGGTTGTGCCATTTTTAACCGCTATTTTTGTGTGATAAGCTCCCATACTAACATAATAAAGCTTAACCCCCCAAGCCCCACTTTATTACAGCGGGGGTTTAAGGGCACATTTATTTTTGGCTATTGCTCCAGTTTGCCTTGATACCAAGCCGGGTGTTTGAGACTGGCACAACCTTTAAACATGCCCTCTAAGCCATGATGGGCATTAGATACATCCCACTTATCTAAGGGTTGGTTAAAATCCTCGCAACCATAAAACATACCCTCCATATCTGTAACGCTAGACACATTCCAGCTATTCAGGGGCTGGTTAAAGATCGCACACTTTTTAAACATGCCATTCATCTTCTCCACCTTTGATACATCCCAGCTAGAAATATCATGGTTAAACAGAATCGCACGGTAAAACATGCCCTCCATGTTGCTCACATGCGATACATCCCAGTTTTCTAGCCCCTCAAAATCCTTACGCATAAAGGCGGGGGCTTGATCCCCATGGGATGTGGCATGCGAAAACACAAAACTCAAATCCGTAACCTTGTTAATATCAATCTCGCCCAAATGGACATTCTCATCAGCGACCAATTTTTTCAGCTCCTCTTTGCTCTGGGGGCAATATTTTTTTGGCACTTGGCACAGCCGGGTTCTCGCCCAAAGCGTGGTTTTTAAGGGTGGTCAGCACTTCCTCTAACTTAGTAACCCCCTTTTTTAAGCCCTCAGAAACACTGGGGGGTATGTTGATTCTTTTGGCTCCGGCATGCTTGATCTGACTTAGCAACTCCTCTAATTTTTCTAACACCTTGTTCATGGACAACCTTTCCAAACTAGAATGAAGGGCATTGTAACACAAAGCCCAACATGCATGGCAAACATGCCACTTAGCAAACCTCAGTCTGGATACCAGTAGGGGCGATTGGTTAGGCTATCACAACGATCAAACATTTGATCCATGTCTCTCGCATTTACGCTAGACACATCCCAATCCTCTAAGGATTGATCAAATCTAGAGCAACCCCTGAACATACAACCCATTCTTTCCACGCTAGAAGTGTCCCAATCATTCAAGGGCTGGTTAAAACGCTTACAGCCATCAAACATGCAAAACATGTCTTTGACACTGGACACATCCCAATCCTCTAGGGGTTGGTTGAAAGACTCACAATGGCTAAACATGCCCCACATTTCCTCCACCCTAGAAACATCCCAATCATCTAGAGGTTGGTTGAAATTTTTGCAATTCTCAAACATTGCCCTCATGCTTTTAACCCTAGAGACATCCCAACTATTTAAAGGCTGGTCGAAACGAGCATCTTCACAATAGCCCATTTTAAACATCGCCTCCATAGTCTCTACGCTAGAGACATCCCAGTTGTTTAGGGGTTGATTAAAGCTATGGCAACCTTCAAACATACCTTTCATATTTTTGACATTGGACACATCCCAGTTATTCAAGGGTTGGTTAAAGTTTTCACAACCATCAAACATGTTTTCCATTTTTTCCACCCTAGAGACATCCCAATTGTTTAAAGGCTGGTTGAAACTACGGCACACCCAAAACATAAAAGACATATCCTCCACATTGGATACATCCCAATTATTCAAGGGCTGGTTAAAGCTCGTGCAACGAACGAACATATTATTCATATATTTCACACGGGACACATCCCAATTATTTAAAGGCTGGTTGAAATTTCCACAGCCACTAAACATAGCATCCATTTCTTGCACCCTAGACACATCCCAGCTATTCAGGGGCTGATTAAAGCTCGTGCAACCCATAAACATAGCACCTGTTCTAAACGCATTGGACAACTTCCAGCCCTCCAAAGCCCCATTAAAATTTTCACAATAAGCAAACATCCCGTGCATATTCTGCACCCTAGAGACATCCCAGTCATTTAAAGGCTGGTTGAAGTTTTGGCAACGCACAAACAAGAAAGTCATGTGCTCGACCTTAGATACATCCCAACTATTCAAGGGCTGGTTGAAGTTTTCACACAACCTAAACATCGCCTCCATGTTCTCCACATGAGACACATCCCAACTTGAAATGTCATGGTTAAAATGGATGGCTTTGTAAAACATGGCTTTCATGTTGGTAACATGGGCAGTGTCCCAAGTTTCTAAGCCTTCAAAGTTTTGGCGGGTGAAGGGTTTGACTTCATCGTCTTTGTACCCCCCCCCCCCCAGTGGCATGTGAAAACACATAACTTAAATCCGTAATCTTACTAATGTCGATCTCGCCTAAATGCACGCTCTCATCAGCGACCAGTTTTTTAAGTTCCTCCTTGCTTTGGGGGTGATATTTTTTAGCCATTTTAGGCGTAGCTTTGGTGGTGGTGGGGGCACTTAAAGCGGGATGCTCTTTTAGAGCCATTAGCACGCCTTCCAAATCAAAAACACTTTTTTTCCAAACTTGCCAAGGAGTCCAAAACCTCCTTAGCGGTGCTGACCTGCTCTAGACTGGCTAGAGGCGTGTTGATTTTAGCTCTCAGGCGTTTAAACAAAATCAACACTTTTTCTAACTCTGTATCGTCCTCTAAGCTGGCATAGTGGCTCTCTAGGGCTTGGCTTAGATGAGTCAAAGCTCCGACTAATGCGCTAAATTTGGCATGCAAGTCCTTAGCCTCAGCCCCCGCATCTAGCCCCTCCTCTAACACACTCTTAGCTAAACGGCATGCCCGCTTAGCACTTTTGACCTCTTGTTCTAACTTCTCTAAAACCTCTTGCATGTATCCTCCTAACAAATTAAAGTGAGAACTATTCTAACATAAAAACACTTCCAGCGGATAATTTTTGTCCATCTTTTTAAGGTCCAAATACGCTTGGATGATCAAAAACTCATCTTTGGGGTGGGTGCTTAGGCGTTCTTTGACCTGCTCGATCATCTCCAAATCCAGCAAGACATACAAAAACCCTTTTTCGGCTAGCTCGTCTTTTTCGGCCAAAAGCTCAAAGAATTTAAACCAATCATCGGGGGATAAAAAGGCTTTAGAATCCAAAGCCATTTTAAAATACTCCTGTTTGCTATAACCCACCGCCGTGCAAAAGCCCACGACCTCGGCGCGATCTAGGGCGACTTTTTGTTGCCAAAAGGCATCTAAAAGGACTTGCAAAACGGATTTATCCAGCAAATTTTGCGTCTGCTTCAACACCTTAGAAATTTCTTTAGGCGTGCCTTTTTTAATGATCTCCACCAGCGCATCGCGTTTGAGCTCTAGGCTAAATTGATCCTTTTTGATCACCTCGTAAGCGTATTTTAAATCTTGCGTGATTTTGTTGCGGATATTTTGGAGATAAAAGGGGTTTTGGGCACAAAGCTCAAATTTTTTCATCTCCACTTCCTGCTTTTGCTCGATACTTTGGTAAATCCCAAAAAGTTGATCCACCTTTTCATGCCCACTTTTGGGCGTATTCAAATCAGCTTGCAAAGAAAAACGCCCTAAAATGGCAGAGAGCTTGTCAAACAAGGGGCTATAGTAATTTTCCTTGCTAAAGGTGTGCTTGCTCTCTTGGTCGATGATTTGGCGGGCGATCTTTTCAAAGTCGCGCCCCTCTTGGTAGCGTGCCCAACAAGTGCCCACATAATTAGCCAGCACAAAGAACAAAGAACACACAAAAAACACCAACACCACCAACACCACCCAAAGCGCAATGGGGAGGTGGATGGCGTGCTTGTTCCAAGTTAAGGCAAAACTGCCCGGACTCACACTATAGACACACCACCCCAGTGCCAAAACAAATAAAATCGTAAAAGAGCCATAGTAACGCAATTTCATGGGTTTCCTTTTGTTGTATGCTGTGTCTATTATACCCTAAAGTAGCTAACTCACTTATGGTAAGGGTGGTGGTTCAACAAGCTTAAAGCCCTAAAAATCTGCTCGCATAAAACCAATTTGGCGATCTGGTGGCTAAAAGTCAAGGGGCTTAAAGAGAGAGCCAAACAGCGGTTTAAAAAATCGGGGGCAAAGCCGTATGCACCTGCGAATAAAAAAATGCACACGGGGTTGCTTGGCTAGGATTTGGCTAAACTCTTGGCTATTGCACAGCTTGCCTGTAGGGTGCATAGCCACACATAGGGCGTTAGGCTTAAGATAGGGGCTTAGGGTTTTGGTGTAGAGGGCTTGGGCGTTTTGGGGCGTGCTGTTGTGCAGATTGGCAGGCAAGAGATCGACAATCTCTAGCGTGGCGTTGAATTGCTGGCATTGGCGTTGTTGGTGGGCTAGCAACGCTGCAATTTGGGGGTCTTTTTTGGCGATGGCATAGAGGGTGCAAGTCATCGGTTTTCAGTGAGCATGCCCACCAGATCGCTAATGGTTTTTTTCAAATCCTTTCTGTGGATAATCATGTCAATCAAGCCATGTTCTAAGAGAAACTCGGCACTTTGGAAACCCTGGGGCAACTCCGCCCCGATGGTTTGTTTGATTACCCTAGCACCTGCAAAACCCACCATCGCCCCGGGCTCGGCAATGATGAGATCGCCCAAAAAGGCAAAAGATGCGCTCACACCCCCAAAGGTGGGATCGGTGAGCAAGGAGATAAAGGGCAATTTAGCCTCTGCTAGATGGTTTAATGCGGCACTGGTCTTAGCCATTTGCATGAGTGAATAGGTGGATTCTTGCATCCTAGCCCCCCCGCTAGCGCTCACAATCAAGAGGGCTTGGGAGTTGCTGACTGCGCGCTGGATTGCCCGCACGATTTTTTCCCCCTCCACAGAGCCTAATGACCCCCCCATGAAAGCAAAATCAAAGATCACAATCTGCATGCCAATGCCATTGATGGCGCCCTGCCCGCTGATGACCGCACTAGGGCGACCTGTTTTGGCTTGGTATTTTTTCACCCGTTGCTTGTAACTCTCTTTATCCACGAAGTTGAGCGGATCGACTGGTCTTAGGTCTTGGTCAAATTCG
The DNA here is from genome assembly GCA_000263275.1 of Helicobacter bizzozeronii CCUG 35545. Lineage (GTDB taxonomy): Bacteria > Campylobacterota > Campylobacteria > Campylobacterales > Helicobacteraceae > Helicobacter > Helicobacter bizzozeronii. The sequence continues at coordinate 42,526 of CAGP01000007.1, forward strand.
ATAAAACTTTGCGGATCGCATAAAAATTCTAACCGATCTTGTGCGCCCATGCGGAAATGGTAATGGCACTTCAAACACACATGGTGTTTTGAGAAAACTTCTTTGTAATACATTAACGCATTGCACTTGGGGCATTTGATCCAATGGCTGGGCATGTCCTGTTCGGAGGATTGCACCCGTGTTTTTTTCAAATTCTTTAAAAAGTCTGTAAAACCCATATTCACCCTTCAAACATTGATGGAGCTATTGTAGCATAAGTGGCGATCACTCCTCGATTAATTGCGTGATCTGTGCCTCCAACATCGCCATCACTTGGAGTTGCCCGATGATCTCTTGGATCAGGGGGATGAGGGGGGCTAGCTGGGTGCTTTTTTGGACATCTTGGGCGATGGCGATGTAACCTTGCAAGATACCCCCCAAGTAGTCAAAAAGCAGTGTGTTGCTGTAGTAATCTTGCAAGACTTGGAACAAAGAGGCATTTTGCTTGACAACGCCATTGATAATCGCCATCTCTCTAAAATGATCTTCTTGATTATCCAAGCGTAAATGGCGTGCGATGCTGTTGAGTTTCTCGTTAAATAATGAGATGTTTTTACGCACACTGGCTTGATAAATTGCCATTTGGTGGATGGCTTCTTCGATCGTGTGGATGGAGGAGAGCGCATGGAGTGTGCAAAAAGTTAAGGAAATAACTAGCCATTTTTTCAAAATACCCAACGCATGCCCCTTTTGTAAGATAATTTTATTATACCACCAACTAGAAAAATCGTAAGGCTCTTTGTGTTATACTCCCCCTTTAGGAGAAAAAAATGCCAATCTTACAACCCTTATTATTCACCCCCGGACCCACCCCCATCCACCCCAAGATCGCACGGGTTTTAAGCCAGCCTGTCCCCCACCACCGCACCCCTGAATTTGAAAGCATTTTTGCGGGTGTGCGCGCGCATTTAAAGCAGATGACGGGCACAGCCGAGGTTTTAACTTTGGTGTGTAGCGGCACGGGTGCTATGGAGGCGGTCCTGTGCCATTTTGTAGAGGCACACACCCAAGAGCCTAAACTCTTGGTGCTCAACAATGGCAAGTTTGGCGAGCGTTTTTTTAAAATCGCCCAAGCCCACCAGCTCAACGCTTTAGAGATCAAGAGCGCATGGGATAGCCCCATTAGCCCCCAAGAGGTGCTAGCCTTTTTGCAAGCACACCCTAGCCTAGAGGTGCTCGCCTTGCAGGCATGCGACTCTTCGGGGGGCTTGCGTTTGGATTTTGAGGGCATTGCCAAAATAGCCAAAGAGCACAACCCTAATTTATTGGTGGTTGTGGATGTGATCACCGCCTTAGGTGTGGAGCCCCTAGATGTTGCCCATGTCGATGTTTTGATTGGGGGGAGTCAAAAGGCATTCATGGCACCCGTAGGGCTAGGAATCTTGGGCTTAAGCCCACTGGCAATCCAAAAACTCACCCCTAAGGGTTATTATTTTAATTTGCACGCTGAATTAGCCAACCAGCAAAAAAACACCACCGCCTTTACAGCGGGCATTAGCCACATCATCGCCCTAAAAGCTTATTTTGAATGCGTGGCAGAATTAGGCGGGCTAGACACTCTTTTTGCAGACACTAAAAAACGCGCACAAGCCAGCCACCAAGCCCTAGAAGCTCTGGGCTTGCAAATCTACCCTAAAGCCCCGGCACCGAGCATGAGCACTATTTATCACAAGCAGGCCACACAGATTCGCAAACACCTTAAAAAATACGGCGTGATCGTGGCTGGCGGGCAGGATCATTTAAAAGATGTGCTCTTGCGGATTAACCACATGGGCTTAGTGGAAGTCTATGAGATCGCATGGGTGCTCAATGCCTTAGAGCAAACTTTGCTAGATTTGGGCTTGAAATCTAGCTTTGAGGGCGTGGCGGTGCGGGTGTTCATGCAACATTATTACTAGGGGGTGGCATGCGCCAGTATTATAGCTATGCAGATTTTAGGCAAGATGTGTTAGCCCTAGCCCAGCAAGTCGAGCAAGATTTTAAACCCCAAGCCATCATCGCGATCTTGCGGTGGGGGGATGACCTTAGCGCATTTTTTGGGGCTGTATTGGGACATCAAAGAGGTCTATGCCATCAATGCCAGTTCCTATAGTGTCGATCGCACACAAAGCACTCTAGAAATTAGCAATATCCCCCATTTGAGCCCCAAACACCAGCAGGTATTAGTGGTTGATGAGATCATAGATAGTGGGAAGAGCTTTTTAGGTGTCCTAAGAGTCTTGAAACAACAATACCCACAAGTTCTCTTTAAAAGCGCAACTCTCTTTGCCCAAAAAAGCGCGCGTTTTAAGGCGGATTTTGTGCTCAAAGAGGCTAAATGCTGGATTGATTTTTTTTTGGGAGATGGATTTAGGGGGATCGTATGCGCCCTAAACTTTATTTGGTGTCTTTGGGCTGTTCTAAAAACTTGGTCGATAGCGAGGTGATGTTAGGCAAACTCTCTAACTATGAGCTCACCCAAGATTGTAGCCAAGCTGATGTTATCATTGTCAATACCTGTGGGTTTATCCACTCTGCCAAACAAGAGAGCGTGCAGGTCTTGCTAGAGGCGATCAAGGCACGCAAAGAGGGCGCGCTGGTGGTGGCTAGCGGGTGCTTGAGCCAACGCTACAAAGAGGAATTACAAGCCGAGTTGCCTGAGATCGACATTTTTACGGGCGTGGGGGATTATGATCGCATCGATGAACTCATCGCCAACCAAAAAAAGCGCATTTTCAGCACTCATTTTTTTTAGCCAATGCCACCCACCAACGCACCATCATTGGTTCTAAGGTGCATGCCTATGTCAAACTCTCTGAGGGGTGCAACCAAAATTGTAGCTTTTGTGCGATCCCTAGCTTTAAGGGGCGTTTGCAAAGCAAGAGTGTCGATCAGATTTTAAAAGAGGTGGAAAATCTAGCCAAGCAGGGCTTTAGCGATATTAGTTTTATCGCTCAAGATTCTAGCTCTTATCTAAGCGACCAAGGCGTGAAAGAGGGCTTAGTGGGACTCATTGAGGCGATCGATCAACAACAAGCCCTCAAGAGCGCGCGCATTTTCTATCTCTACCCCACTTCCACCACGCCCAAACTCATCGACACGATCGCCAACTCGCCTATTTTTGTCAATTACTTTGATATGCCTATCCAGCACATCTCAGATCACATGCTCAAAACCATGCGCCGCAACTCCAACACGCAAACCCATATCCAGCTTTTAGAACGCATGAAAGCCCTACCAGATAGTTTTTTACGCACCACTTTACTACTGGGGCACCCCGGGGAGAGCGAGGAGGACATAGCGATCTTGCAAGAGTTTTTAGAGGGCTTTAGCTTTGATCGGATCAATCTCTTTGCCTTTAGCCCGGAGGAAAACACGCGCGCGCACAAAATGGAGCGTGTGCCTGAGAGTGTGATCAACCAACGCCTAGATAGAATCAATGCTTGCGTGCAAAAACAAGTGCAAGCCTCCATGCAAAATCTCTTGCACAAGCCTATTGATGTGATCGTGGAGGGTTTGAGCGCAGATGGACTCTTTTTAAAAGCACGGGACAAACGCTGGGGATTAGAAATTGATGGGGAAATCCTCATTAATGAGAGTTTGGTAGAAAATACAACTCCCGGGCACTACAAGGCGATCTGTTCTGCCTACGAGGAGGGCATGTTGGTGGGCAAGATCATTGCTTGAGGCGATCATGCACCCCTTACAAGATTAATGGCAATATACACAACAAACCCAATAAAAAATTAGAGCACAGACAAGGTCTATCTTTTTACAATGCTTGGTGTATAAATTTTTCATCTTGGGGTTTGAAAATAAGAGTGCTACACCAAGAAAATAACAAAAGCTTTCTATAACCAAAAGCACAACAAGCAAGCTGAGGTGGAAAAAATTGTAAGAGAAATTTAGGCTTGAAAAAATACTGCCAAAATAAAATAAAGCCTTGACATTGCTCAGATTCGTGATAAAACCTCTAATAAAGGGCTTATTTGTGTAACCTAAATTCCCAAAATTTTCTTTTTTGTTTTAAATTTTTTAGGAGCAAGAAAGCCAGGTATGATAAATAAAAGATACCCAACAAGGTTAATAAGGTCTTCATTAAGGGAAAAGTTTCAAACATGAGTTTCAACCCACCCAATGATAAAATGATCCAAATAAAAACAGCTGAAGAAATGCCACAAACCACTAAAAACGCCCTTTTAAAATCTGCCTTTAAGGCATACGCGCTCACAATAAAAAAAGTCAGGACCGGGGAGCAATAATGCAAAAAGATGGATCAGAAAAATTAACAGAAAATCCATCATGTAGTCCTATAGGGTTTTTAAAAGTAGGCATTCTAACAAAAAAAGCTTTTTTTTGGCAACACGCTATCTTGAAAGCGATGTCCAAACCCATTTTCATATCTACCCCTTTTTGGCTGGTTCAAAATCCTCATCGCCCAAGTTCTACAGCTTTAGTTAAATTGGTGGGTGCAGGGCGATTTGGGGATGGGGTAGCAGACCTTAAAAAATCAAATCCGCTAAAGTGATTATTTTTTAGGCAAATAAACACCGAAAAATTGAAACGACCCGGAATCTTGGGTGCTTATACCAACACGACACTAAGCCAGCCGGCTAGTTGCATCAAGCTCTCTTGGAGGTTCTCCAATCTCTAAGGATAATCTAATTTTCTCGCATAAATTTCCAATATCTAAACGATCTTTGGCATTGTCTAAAAGCTCAAATTCTCGTTTCTGAAAATCAATGCAATGCAATAACTCAAAAATGATAGATTCGTCTTTATAAGGAGCGACTAGACACATGCTAGAAAGATGGAACTTAGCACAAGAGAGCACAATGAAAGTATTGTAAGGGCGTAATAAGGGGTTTTTATTGTGTAGTTTGATAATATCCCCAAAAGTGATTTGTCTTATATCCTTGCTCGCATAGGATTCACTTTGCAAAATGGCTTGGCTTAAAAAGTGATTGACAAGGGATTTTCTATGCGCCGACACGAGTTTAATAGACACTTTGCGCAACCCGGCACTAAGCCCTGTTTCCATCGTATTGTTTCCTAAGACCTGTGCTTTTGGAATGATCTGCAGTTGATCGATCATCACCTCGCTATCGTCCAAAATATAATTCTTGTGCGAAGGGTATCCTCTGTGTCGCTTATTCCGTGTTGTTTGTGGGAAGGCTAAGAAAAAATCTTTACCCTCATAAATGACAAAATGGGGGCGTTTTTCTTTTTGTTCATGCCCCTTAGCATATTTGTTTTGATAATAGATAAACTTTGCATCACTTGAGATACACACTATCCTTGAGTAAAAAATCCTCTCTTGGCACTGCGTTAAACACCTTTACTAACTCTATAAAGTCGTAGAGAAAGTTTTCTTGGAGTTGCTCTAGGGTGGGGTATGTCTTTTCGCATTTGCTCTCGTAAGTCTCTTTTCTTAAAGTGAATAACTTATCTAAAGCTGTGCATTCTTGTTTAGAAGCGTTGCTATAGTTGTTAGAGCAGCCGATACGCAACCCAAAAGTGCGTCTTTTCCATTGGCAACCTAGCCAAATATAAACCCCATGTTGCTTTTTGAAAATAGGACCATTAACATAGTTATCGCCTAAAATATCCCTGCGTCCAAAGCAGATCGTAGGCTGGCTGTTCTCCCAAAAACTAATATAGGTCGTGTAGTTGAGATTTAAGTTTTCTAACCATAAATCCCATCGCGGCTTAAGAGGGTTAAAATACCCAGCATGATCATTGGAATTACCCATGTATCTTTCGTTTTTCTCTTTAAGACACACAAATTCTTGCAACAACTCTTTTTGTCCCATAGCAAAACCTCTAAATCAAAAATAAGGGCTATTCTAACAAAAAATCAATGAAAGGGATTTAAATATCTCCAACACCTAAGCAAGAGAGTCTTGAGCCTGCTCTAAGACAACGAAGTCCAAAAGGGTTTCTCTATTGCCCCTGATCTTGAGTGGATACCGAGCGCAAGAGATCGATGTGTGGGGATAAATCTTCGGCAACATCCTGTCTTAAAGGATCGAGCTGGACAATCATACCCTCTTGTTTAGCGAATTTAATAGCAGGGACAAAGTCGCTATCATTGGTGATCAAAACAACTTTCTCTGCCTGTTTTTTAATGGCTAAAGAAGCGATGTCTAAACCAATTTTCATATCCACCATTTTTTGGCGCAGGTTGAGCTGAAAATCCTCATCCTTCAAGTCTTTTACGGATTTTTTTCCAGATAAAAGTTTTTTTTAAGACTTCGGGGTTTAACACCCATTTATTGCGTTTATCAAGATGAAGTCACCCTAGTCTCACGCTAAAATAGGGCTTTTGTTTGAGCATCTTGAGAAGTTCTGTGCGATATTGTGCCACATCATCTTGATCTAGAGATAATTGTTTTTTGCTTATTGGTTGCTGCGTTCTCCCACTGACAGGCTCGCAATCATAGACAAAGACACGAAAAAGGTAATCTTTAGAAGTGCCTAATGTCTTAAGAACATATTTCCTAATCTCTTCGGCTAATTCGGCAGGCTGGGGGTAATCTTGTAGTTTAGAGTAGCGCACCTTAAGAAAAAAACTTAAATCCACCAAAACAGCTGTCTTTTTGGGTAAGTGAACATCAAAAAACTGAGAATCTGTTTCGTTTTGCATTAAAAAAGCCCCAAATAAAAGATTTCAAGGACTCGGGAGCTAGGGTGTCCGTATCCAAAACGACACCGAGCCAGCCGAGTCTGTATGGGCGATCATTCTAGCTATTTTTGCACTAATTGTCAAGACACGCTCAAAGCGATAAAAAACAACTACAAGACCAAAAAGGAAACAAAGTGAAAGATTTTGAAGGATTTTAAAAGTTTCCCTAACACCTAAGCAAGAGAGCCTTGAGCCTGCCTTTAGACAACGAAGTCTTAAAGGTTTCTCTAAGAAAGGAGGTGATCCAACCGCAGGTTCACCTACGGTTACCTTGTTACGACTTCACCCCAGTCGCTGTGTGTGCCGTGGGCAGTAGCTACTTTAGCATCCTGACTTAAGGCAAACACAACTCCCATGGTGTGACGGGCGGTGAGTACAAGACCCGGGAACGTATTCACCGCAACATGGCTGATTTGCGATTACTAGCGATTCCAGCTTCATGCAGGCGAGTTGCAGCCTGCAATCCGAACTGAGAGATGTTTTTAAGATTGGCTCAGCCTCGCGGCATTGCATCTCTTTGTGCATCCC
>CAGP01000008.1 GCA_000263275.1 Helicobacter bizzozeronii CCUG 35545
GTTAGGGGATTCTAACTTTAGTGGAGATCGCGGCTTCAAGCAGGATAGCTCCGTTTGGAGTCTTACATTCCCTATTCCAAAGGTTGATGCCCCAACCCCAAGGGTATTACCCCTTGATTGCAACACAAATATTAGCACAGCCATGCTGGTGCTAGCCTTATATCCCCATAGCTAAAGCTAGGGGCTTTGCGGCGTGGCTGGTAATACTCCTCCAAACCGCTAGGATCGCAACCTATTTTTTCTAAATGCGCTAGGTGGGCATCTAGCCGGCTTTGGAGCTCCTTAGCTTGCTTGCCCTTGCATTGGGGGATTTGCACTTTTAAGAGCTGGAGCAACATCGCCAACGCCCCATAGTGGTGTTGTTGCTCCCAAAAGGGGGTGAGTAACTCTAGCAACTCTTGGCATTTGTTAAAATCCTTATCGCCTTGCCTTAAAAACCTTTTGGCTAACGCCACAGCACACAGAGCCGAGCCCGCCTTTGCGCCCTGCTCTAAACTCTCTTGGCATTTTTTAGCGTAAAACTCTTTGCCATCATCCTTAGGGTCTTCAGGGGCTAGCCCCTCTAAATAATCCTCCTCGCCCCCATAAATCTCGCCATCAAATTCATCATTGCCCACATCTTCGATGACAACGGAGCGCACCATTTGTAAGCTCGCATAAAAGCCCGACCTATCGTGTATGCCCTCAGCCCCCAAGAAATAATACCCATCCACAAACCCCGCTTGTATGGCTTGCTGGATATTTTGATAAGAGCGGTTAGCGTGGTAACGCAACAGGTTTTTTTGCTCTCTAGCTTTAAGCAGGTGTAAGCCCCAAATACAAGAGTCATAAGCCCCTGCTGCCATGCGCGCAAACCCCTCCCACGCATACATAGACGCATCATCATTGCCCTGAGCGTGTATTGTTTCTAAAAGGTTTGCCAGTTTATCCTGCCCCCACTCTTCATCACAACAACACCACTGCCCCCGCACAAGCCCCTCTCCAAACACCCAAGACCAGCTATATCGGCTCTCATAGTCCTCACCCCTAGCCTCATTAACTGCCATGTAAGAAGCCTTAAACTCTGCAGAGTTGCCCAAAGGGAAAACCTGCTCTAAGCCCTCTGGCACCTCTGCTGGTTTTAGGGGGTGTTGGTAATTAGGGCATTTATCCCCAAAGATTTCTACATCATCCCCATAATACTCACCAAGCTGGCTGGTTAAATACAAGCCATAATGCCCTAAAAGCGTGCCCAAATCCCGTGCCTTTAAAAAGCACGCCACCGCTCCCCCATGAGGATCGGGGGGCACCACCACGCCTTGTAAGCTCATCACCCCCAGATACAGCCATGCTAAAGCATCGCCCTTTTCTTTTGCCTCCATGTAGTCCTTAAAGGCTTGTTGGGTGTTTGATCCATACTGCCATAGGGGTTTGAGCGTGCTAACAGGTTTTTGCTCTTGCTTAACCTCTAGGCTTTCTAAATCTGGGTGTTGCCAAAATGTGGGCGAAAAGTGCGCTTTAACATCTAGCTTGCCCCCAAAGCCCACGCTTTTATCGATGAAGGTAGGCGCAAGGCTAGCCACTTCTTTTGAGTCGCTCTCATACTTAGCTAAGAAGGCGTGCAAGGGGTGATCGGGGGTTTTGGCTAAAAGTTCTTTTTGTCTGCCTAGCGTGTTGGTAAGAGGCACTAAAGCCGTGTTGTAGCCCCGCTCTAATGCTTGTTTAAAACACCCAATCGCCCTATGGTTAGCTTCTAAAAGCGCGCTCTGTGCCTTTTTAGGGCTCAAATTAAAGTGCTTGGGTTGTTCTAGCTCAAGCTGGGCTAATTCTAAGGCACAACGCCCACTGCCTAAAGCGATGCCCTCTAAATACGCCTCTTGGGCATTTTCATATGCCTTTTTGTAATCCTCTTTAGTGGGCTTGCCATAGACCGTTTCAATGGTCTTTAAAATGCTTAAGTGCAAGCGGGCGTTATAGCCCTGCATGGTGGCACACAAGCCATGATCAAAGAAATCCTCAAAGAAAGATTCAATGTAGTATTCGCGATAATCAGGGTCGATCCCATAATCCTTGTCAATGTGTGCGTCTTGGTGGAAATGGTGGTGGTGGGCACACTCCCCTTGCACTTCTTGCAGGGCTAGCCATGCGTCATAATCGGCTTTACTGGGGCTTTTAATATAGTCATTAAACCCAAAGTAATTTTCTGCCCCACAAGGCTTGAGTGCATTTTTCACAAGCGCATCATTGAGGGTATCCATTTCGCGCTCAAACTCTTCAAAGTGTCTTAGCTTTTCTAGCCCCACATACGCCTTGACATCGCCCAAGATGAGAGCCTTTGAGAGATAATCAAACGCCTCTTTGGCATCTGGCTCGCTCACCCTGCCAGCCCCCAAGTAAGATAGCCCCAACTCTGCAACGGCACGAATCGAGCCCAACTTAGCCGCCTTTAGCAACAATTCACGCCCAGCTGATACAGAGGGCATCACCACCACGCCCTCTAATGTCATTTTACCCAGTTCTAAAAGGGCTTGCGGGTTATCCTTTTGGCTGGCTTCCCAGTAATCGCCATAGGCTCTCAAATTATCGCCTTGATAAAACCAAAGCGGTTTGATTAAATCTTTAAAAAAGCCACTGGCTTTAAAACTCTCTAGAGCGGTGTGCAGGCTTGATATTTTAGCCTCTAACTGCCCTAACCCCTCTAACACATTTTGCCTAAACCCCTCTTTGAGGGTTTTTAGGGCATTCTCTAGGGCTTGGTCTTCTAGGTTTGCCTCTTGGTGTTGTTGCTCTTGATAGTAGCTCTTCTCTTGGGTGCTTAGTTGCGCAGCTAGGGTATCTAGATGGGCACTTAAAGCTGTTAGCTCCTTAGCAGTGCTGGGGTCTAAGAGTTCTAAGAGGTTTTTAAGCTCCTTTTGGGCGTTTTTTTGGGCTTTTTCTACCCCTGTGGTGTTGGGTTTGCCCTCTTGATCCTGATGGGTCGTGGCTTGCAGTGCCTTAATCTCTTGTTGCAAGGTTTTTAAACCCCTCTGCAGGTTTGCCAAATGCACGCATACATCGTTGCGCTCTAATTCTATGGCATGCCTGCTGTCTAAAAATGCGTGGGTTTGTTCTAGGGCTTTTAGGGCATCGCTTTTCTGTGAGGCACTTAGGTGTTCTAAGCTGTCTAACTCCGCCTCTAAAGCGCCAAAAATAACTTCATCTGGGGCAGATTTTTCTCTGCCCGACCACAATTTGTAAAAATCACCCCAAACTTTCTTAAGCTGTTGTGCTGTGTTTTTTATCCAGGACTTCAAACAAATCACCCACACCCGCCCTCAAAGGTTCCACACAGGAGCGCATGCTCTCTTTAAGCTCAGAGCACAAAGCTTGATCCACCAACCCCTCAGCTTGGAGTTGCTGGTAAGTGGGTTCTAGGTCTAAAAAAGCCTCTGTGATTTCTTGCAAGGCAATTTGCAAAGCAGACTTAAAAGTGTCTAGGGCAACTTGCAAGCTAGGGGTTTCCCCAAAGCTTAAAAAGCGCTCCTCTAAGGGCTTTAACACCCCATCCTCTAGGGTTTTTTGAAAAGCCGGGGTGTTGTATTGTTTTATCTCTCTTGCCCTGATGATGCTTTGCGCTTGGCGTGCTTGCGCCATGCCTAAACTCATATCCACCACTTCCAACACAGCCTGCGCCTCTAAGATCAAGCCCTTGCACGCTTCTTCAAAAGGTTTTTTGATCTCCTCTTCTTGCTCCCAAGTAATGCCCTCTTGGCTTAAAAGGGCGTTGCACTCCTGCAACCTCTCTTGGCATTGGGCGATGCGTTGCTCTAACACCCCCTTAGCTCCGAGCACTCTTTCATCGGCGCTTTTAATGCGATTGGCTGCCTCTTGAAACCCTAAGAGTTGTTGTAAACCCTCCCCATCATTGCAAGAAAAGCTCTTGGCATAGGCACCTGTGTATTCACGAACAAGAGAGCGCAACGCCCCCACCCCAGAAACGCATGCTGTGTATAGGAACAATTTTCCTAGACTAGCATTGAAAGAATACAGGCTTGATTCCAACGCATTCCAAGCCTTTTCAGCCTCCCCATCAATGTTTCTATAGCCAATGCTCTTTTTGCCCTTGGCTTGGCATGCCTCTTTGTAAAGCCGGATAAAAGTGCTGTAAGCCTCTTGGCATGCCAACCTTTTAAGCTCTATAAAATGCCACCACCCCTTAAGCCTCTCTGGCTCTGTAAGTTGTGGAGCCGTGGCGAGCAAATCAGCCACGCCCCTAGAAAAGCCATTGAGTTTGTCTTGAAATTCTTGCTTGTCTTTGGGGTAGGCATCTAAGTATGGAACATCGCCGCTTTCAACCCGCCAATCCCAATAACACTCATCTAAAGCTTTTTGAGTGTCCTTATCCTCAATGCTGTATTTATATAGCCACAAAACCTCTAGGGGTTTATAATCTAAAAGATCATAAAGGACTTGGCGTTTGGCTTTAAAGACTTGTTCTTGCCGTTTTTGTTGGTCCTCAAGGGGTTTATAGCGCGCCCAAAGCCCCTTAAAGGTTTGGAACTGGGCTTTGAGGTCTGCAATGTTTTGGTGCGCTTTGAATGCCTTTAATTCTTGGGTGGATGCCATCGCTGCAGATGGTGAGCTGTTAATATTGCTCGCCTTTAGCATGCTCTCTATGATGGGTAGGGCTTTTTCTAAGTCTCCAACATACCCCACATTGTTTAAAGCCTCTGCGCCCATTTTGGCAATGTTTTCATCCTCACTACCAGCCACAAAAGCCTTCAAACTCTCCTTTAAAGGCTCTAAACCCTCATCTAAAGAGTCATAAAGGGTGCGGGTCTCTTTGCTGGTAACAATCCCCTCTTTAACAAGTTCTTGATGGGTCTGCTCGATCTGTGCAAGAGCCACTGGGACTTGAGCGGTGTTCTCTTGTAGCTCTGCTTTGATCGCATTGAGGGCAGATTGGGGAGTGGGGGCGATCCCTAAGGTTTTAAAATGCTCCTCCAAAGCTTTTAACACTTGCTTTTCTAGGGTTGTTTTAAAGCCCGATTTATCATAACTGCTCATATTGTTTGCCACGCCCCCAATTTGGCGCACCACCCCCACGCCTAAACTCTCATCGCTAGCTTTAAGCAGGGCTTTAATGTCTGTGTTTAGGGTGCCTACCAATTTTTCAAAGGGTGCTTTAATCTTATCCCGCTCTTGCCAACCCTTGTCTTTAGCCTGCTCCAAAAGGGCGAGGCACTTGGGCAATTCCTCTTGGCATTGGGTAATTTTTTGCTCCAGCACCTCTTTAGCCTCCAAAACTTTAGCATCTGTGCTCACCACTGCCCCTACAGCTTCTTTAAGTTCTAAAAGCTTTTCTAACCCCTCCTCATCAGTCCAAATCAACACTCTAGGTTCTTCAAACGCACTACTACGCCTACAAATCGCCTCTAAAAGATGCACGCCCCCTACGCGATTAGCGCATGCCAAAAGTTGTTTCAAGCCCTTTATTAACAAATGATGAGATTTTTCAAAATCCTCATAAGCCTCCTTAGTCGCCTCCTCCATATCCCGGTAAATAAGCTTTTTCACCCCCTTAGCCTTACACTCCTCTTTATAGAGTTTGTAAAACTTCTGCCATGCCTCTAAGCAACGCCCCCGCTCCAATTCCACAAAGACAAACCAGCCTTGCAACTTTTCAGCCTGTGAGAGTTGGGGCGTGTCTTTTAAAAAGGGGTCTAAATGCTGGCAAAAGGCACCAAAAGCCTCTTTGAATTTACGCTCTTGCTCTTGGTAGTCCTCTAAATAAGGGGTATGACAACTACCCCCTTCCTTGTTACTATAACTACGCATTTCTTTTTGCACCTCTTGGGCTGTTTGCAAGCCCACATCTTCAGGGGCTAGACGCACACAAAAGGGCAAAATGTCATATTTGCAAGTCTCTAAAAGCTTGTAAAGTGCCTCGTTTTTAGGCTCAAATGCCTTGTTTTGTAAATCCTGCTTGCACTTTAAGGGGGCGTATTGCTCCCAAACCTCTTTTAACGCGCTGTAATGGATATTTAAATCTGTGCCCGCCTGTGAGGCACTGCTTGTTTGCAACTGCTTGGCAATTTCTAAAACATCTAACATTCCCCACCCCCCACACTAACACACAAGCTTTTAAAGCCACTAAACCAGAGAGACGTTACCCCCCCCCCCCCCGCACAACAACAAGTAGAATCAAACATAGATGACCTTTCTTAGAAAATAAGAGGGGTATTGTAGCAGATTTTGCATAAGGTGGGTTTTGCGCTTTGATTGGCAGTGTCAAAATGTGCTTGACTTTTATACAAGAATACGCTAGAATTGGGCTTTTTTGGGGCGTAGCCAAGTGGCAAGGCAGCAGGTTTTGGTCCTGCCATTCGTGGGTTCGAATCCTTCCGCCCCAACCATGACGCGGGGTAGAGCAGTCCGGTAGCTCGTTGGGCTCATAACCCAAAGGTCGGTGGTTCAAATCCATCTCCCGCAACCATTTACAACAATCCTTTCAAAATTTTTCAGTTGCCCTTAAGATTTATGGGGATAGGATACTGCGTTTTTCTGTTAAGATACTTTTTATGGAGACCCTACATGGATAGCTTGCGTGCACTTGGAAAGCTTAAAAATTTTCATTTTTTCGTTCCTAGTTACCAAAGAGGGTATCGCTGGAGGGATCAGGAGGTGGGGGATCTCTTAGGTATATTTGGGATTTTAAACAAAATTCTAAAGGGGCAAAGTTTTATTGTCTCCAACCCGTAGTGGTGCAAAAAGAGGGGGATAGGTATCGTGTGATCGATGGGCAACAACGCTTGACCACGATCTTTTTGATCACTCAGTTTTTGGAAGGCAAAAGCCACTTTAAAATCGCCTACCAAACCCGCCCGCAGAGTGTGGAGTTTTTAGAGAGTATTGATCAGCAAAATTCCGAGCAAACCACCAACATTGATTTTTACCATTTTGTCAAGGCTTATCCGCTCGCACCCTAAAGCCAACAAGCAACTAAACTAAGGCGGATAGTTGGCACATGCTCTTTAGAGCATAAGAAAAAATAGTCGCAGGTTGGTTCTTAAGAGTTAAGCATGTTCCAAAATCTCCCTCAAGTCTAGGGTTTGTGCCACCACGCTAGCGGCTTTTTTGGCGATCTCTTTGGCATTAAAGGCGATGCTCAAGTTAGCTAATTTAAACATGCTGATGTCATTGGCCCCATCGCCTATGGCTAAGGTGTGTTCAACTTGTAATAATTCTTGCAAGTTAGCTAACATCTCGGCTTTAGAGTCAGAGCGCATCATAGGGCCGCTCACCGCACCGCTCAAACGCCCCGCATGCACATGCAAAGTATTGCTAAAATCCGCGTCTAAGCCCAGCTTATCCTTAAAAAAAGCCGTTGCCCATGTAAACCCCCCGCTAAAACACACCACCTTATAGCCTCTTTGGTGCAAGCCCTGCACCACTTCGTGCGCCCCTGTATGCAGGGGCAAGTTTTGGCAAATTTCTTGAGCCTTGCGCGCATCCATGCCCTTAAGCATCGCCACCCTTACTAGCAAGCTTTCATAAAAATCTGCCTTGCCCTCCATGGCTTTAAGCGTGTGATTTTGCACATCCACGCCCACGCCATAAGCTTGGGCCAAAAACCTCCAAAGTTTCGGCATTGACCAAAGTTGAGTCAAAATCAAAGACCGCTAATTTCATGGGATTCCTTTTTGTTTTTATCGGGGTAGGCGTAGGGCAAAGAATAGCCCCAAAAGTTTAAAATCCAAGCCCACCGCCTCTAGGGCTAGCTGGGTTTGCCAAGTAGCCCACTTCCCTAAAAAGTCGGCTTTTTTAGCGTCCAAATACGCCCGTGCCTGTGTGTCCTCTGTGTAAAGCGGTTCGCCCACAATGGGGAAACCCAGTGTGCTTAAGTGCAAGCGGATTTGGTGGGTGCGCCCTGTTAGGGGGGTGATTTTTAAGTGGGTTTGGTTGGTCTTTGGGTTATAGCTTAGTATTTCTATAGTGGTTGCGCTAAATTTGCCCCGTGTGTCAATTTTTGAGCGCACGCCCAAATCCCCCCGAATGCTAGAAGGCTCTAAAATGGGCAGAATCACGCTAAAAGCCCCACTGGCATACAAGCGCAAATCCCCTTGCACGCTGGCAAGATAAGTTTTTTGGATACGCCGCAGGCTAAACAACTCCCTTAAGGCGTTTTCGTGCGCCTTGCTCTGGCTCGCCAAAACTAACCCGCTGGTTTCATAATCTAGGCGGTGGATCAAGCGCGCTTGGGGGTTGTGGGCATAAATGCTTTCATAAAGACTATCAGTGTGGTGGTTTTTGGGGTGGCTATAGAGGTTTTTGGGTTTGTAGTAAAGGGCAAAAAAGGGGGTGTTGAAAATGGGGGCGATTTCAGGTTTGGGGGCGGGTTTGAAAAAGAGCAGGCGCACGGGTTGATCTAAAATTTGTGCCTTGTGGAGTTTTTGCCCTTGCAGGGTGCATAAACGCCCCCGATCGATGTGGCTTTGGGCTTGCTTGGGGCTACAAGCTAGAACCTCAGCTACAAATTTAGCCGCCTTTGTGGGGGCTTTGGGCGTGAAAACTTCCTCAATAAAGGGCATTACATGCAGGCTTGCACGAAAGCTTTAAATAGAGGATTGGGGGCGATCAAGCGGGAGGTGAATTCGGGGTGGTATTGCACGCCCAAGAAAAAGTAGCGGTTTTTGAGGGTCAAAGCCTCTATAATGCTTTGTTGGTTGTCATCAAGGCTAGTGGCGATCACTTCTAAGCCATGTTTAGCATAATCTTCTAGGTAAGCAGGGTTGATGGTGTAGCGGTGGCGGTGGCGCTCTAGGATATTTTCCGCATGGTAGATTTGGGCGATTTGGGAGTCTTTTTTGAGGGTGATGGCGTGTGTGCCTAGGCGCATGCTAGAACCCTTGTGCGTGGTGTTGGTTTGGCTGTGGAGCAAATCCACCACCTTATGGGGGTATTTTTATCAAACTCGCTAGAGTGCGCGCCACTCAAGCCTAAAACATGCCTAGCAAATTCTACCACCATGAGCTGTGCCCCCAAGCACACCCCAAATAAGGGGACATGGTTTTCTCTAGCATAGGTGATCGCATTGATCATGCCCTCAATCCCACGATGCCCAAACCCCCCGGGGATCAAAATCCCTTGCAAATCTTGCAAAGTGCGGGCGATGCGTTGTTTTAATTGTGTGTCGCTCTCGCCCTCTTGGTTTTGCAAATCCTCGCTATTAATAAAGATCACCTCAACTTTTACTTTTAAGTGCGCCCCCACACAGACCATGCTCTCCAAATAGCTTTTATACGACTCGCCCAGATGGACATATTTCCCCACAAAGCCAATTTTGATCGTGCGTTTGGGGTTTAAGATGTGATAGACCAAGTCTTCCCATTGCTGGAGGACATGCTGATCCAAAGAGGCTTGTAGGTTGAAATGCCTAAAGAGCGCATCTAAAAGCCCCTCTTGGAGGTAGTGCGTGGGGCAGGCATAGATGGTGGGCGCATCTTTGGCTTGGATCACATTTTCCACGCACACATCGCAACTGCTGGCGATCTTGGTCTTGATCTCAGGGCTTAAATCTTGACTGCAACGGGCTAAAATGATATTAGCGCTCACGCCCAAACGGCGTAATTCAATGATGGAATGTTGGGTGGGTTTGGTCTTGAGCTCATGGCTGGTGGCAATGAGGGGCACTAGGGTTACATGGATATTGGCGACTTGTTTAGAACCCAAAGCATTTTTAAGCTCCCTAATGGCTTCCAAATAGACCATGCCCTCAATGTCGCCCACCGTGCCCCCCACCTCCACGATTAAAAAATCCTTGCCCTCGCCCAGTTTTAAAATGCGTTCCTTGATCTCTTCGACAATGTGGGGGATCACTTGGATGGTCTTGCCTAAGTATTTGCCCTCTCTTTCCTTTTCAATCACGCTCAAATAAATTTGTCCGGTGGTGAAGTTGTTTGCTTTAGAAAAGTCCTTGTTTAAAAAGCGTTCATAATGCCCGATGTCCAAATCCGTTTCGCTCCCATCAGCGGTTACAAAGACCTCGCCATGCTCAAAGGGGCTGAGTGTCCCCGGATCCACATTGATATAAGGGTCGATCTTTAAAATATCCACTTTAAAGGCGCAGAGTTTTAATAGGTGTGCCAAACTACTAGAGGCTACACCCTTACCCAAAGAACTCAAAACCCCCCCAGTAATAAAAACAAATCTTGTTTGCATGCTTCCTTCTTTTAATACAGATTGACAACTAGGTAATTGTCTTTTTGATCGATCTTGTATTGGTATTGCCCGTCTAAGGTGATGATGAAGCGGTAAAAATTGTCGTGGGTATTGATGGCGATGTTGCGGACATATTTATGATTAATGGATAATTCCTGCCTCAAATCCTTTTTCTTGCGATCAATGTCAATTACTAGGCGATAAGGATCAATGAGCACAAAGGATCGCTGGAGAGTATCTGCTGTCCTCAAGTAAAGCTTGTTTTCGCGAATCCAAAACTCATACCCTCCAATGCTATAAGTGCTCTTTTCGGGTTGCAAAAATGCCCCCTCTTGAGTGAGTTTGAGCGGGTAGTGCCAATCGATATGTTGGTTAATATCCACCTCTTGGGTGTGGGTTGTGCCATCCAAATCTTGGTAAAAAATGGTGATTTTAGAGAGGACTCTAGCGGTGGTGGGCAAAGAAACCTTAATGGACTTGAAATAATCAAACACCTCATCTTTAGGGAACTTAGTATCCATGCGTTGGGCTTTTTTGGAGGGCACAAAGGGGTTATCTCTAGCCCCCAACACGCTTAAAACCAGCAAAATACCCAGCCATTTGGACATATTCACTTCTTTGGTTCTAATTCTTTGAGCTCAAAGAGTTGTTTTTGGAGTTTGGCATTTTCATATTGCAAGTTCTGCACGGCACTTTGCAATGTTTCTTGTCTTTGTTCTAGCGCGTTTAACACCTCAAAGGAGTTATTCCCAAAAAACAACCCACCCAAATAAATCCCTAAGGCAACCAACACGCTAAAAAACAAAAAAACCCACCGGTAGATGTAAATAAAACGCCAAGCTAGCATGGGTTAGTCAAGGACTTGGGGATGTTTATCCGTGTTGCAACATTTTTCTTTGACTTGCGTAGCGATCTCTAAAGCTAAATCAGGGTCGTTTTTCAAGGTCAGCTTGGCTGCTTCTCTGCCCTGCCCGAGTTTTCTATCCAAGTAGCTAAACCATGCCCCGCTTTTTTCGACAATGTCTAACTTAACGCCATAATCGATCAATTCACCCTCATAGCTGATCCCCTCACCATACATCACATCAAATTCGGCTTCTTTGAAGGGCGGGGCGACCTTGTTTTTCACCACCTTAACCTTAACGCGGTTGCCAATGGGGTGTTCGCTCGCCTTCAGCGTGGCGATGCGGCGGATATCAAGACGCACGCTGGCATAAAATTTTAACGCATTGCCCCCGGTGGTGGTCTCAGGGCTCCCATAGCCCATCGTGCCAATTTTCATGCGAATCTGATTGATAAAAATTAAAGTCGTGTTCATTTTGTGCAAAATGCCCGTGATCTTGCGCAAAGCTTGGCTCATCAAGCGGGCTTGCAAGCCCACATGCTGATCGCCCATGTCCCCCTCAATCTCGGCGCGTGGGGTGAGTGCTGCCACCGAATCGACCACGATCACATCCACCGCCCCCGTGCGCGCCAAAGTTTCTAAAATCTCCAAAGCCTCTTCGCCCGTATCAGGTTGGGAAATTAAGAGGTTATCAGTATCCACGCCTAGTTTTTTAGCATATTGCACATCTAAGGCGTGTTCGGCATCGATGAAAGCACACCGCCCCCCCGTTTTTTTGCGCCTGTGCTACGATATGCAAGGTTAAAGTCGTTTTGCCACTGGACTCAGGACCATAAATTTCCACAATGCGCCCCTTAGGCACGCCCCCAATGCCCAATGCCAAATCCAGCCCCAAAGAACCCGTGGGCGTGG
Source organism: Helicobacter bizzozeronii CCUG 35545 (assembly GCA_000263275.1). GTDB lineage: Bacteria > Campylobacterota > Campylobacteria > Campylobacterales > Helicobacteraceae > Helicobacter > Helicobacter bizzozeronii. Next base: position 11,936 of record CAGP01000008.1, read on the forward strand.
CCTCAATGGGTTCAACCTCTCTATCGCCCAAACGCATCAAAGCACCCTTTCCAAAAGTCTTATCAATCTGCTTGATCGCCGCCTCTAATGCCCGTTGTCTTTGTTCATCCACGCCAAGTCCTTTTAGATCAAAAGCCACATTTTAACACCTTGCGCCTTAAACAAAGGTTTATCTTTTATGTGGCACAATTAGGGGCGATTTTTTTGCTTTTTTTAAAGGCTGGCGATGGTGAGGCTGTTGGTGTTTTTAAGCACGCTCTATTTGAGCGGGTGTTTGCAACCTATGGAGGGCCCACAAGCTGAAAAAGTAGATAAACAAGTGCAATGTGGGTTTGGCTCGAGTGGATGTTAGGATAAAAGGATCAAATTGGCAGAGGTGATTGGTGTTAAAAAAGAGGGTGTTATTTATGATTTGCAAAGTGTGCAGGATTTAGGCATCCAAGGCGAACCCATCGCCTTTGGGGAGGAGCCTGAGGCTTTGGAGATTTTGCGGCACTCTTGTGCGCATTTGCTCGCCCAAGCGATCAAGCAACTTTACCCCGATGCGCAATTTTTTGTGGGTCCGGTGGTGGAGGAGGGGTTTTATTATGACTTTAAGACCCAAGCTAAAATTTCTGAGGAAGATTTAGCCGTGATTGAAGCCAAAATGAGAGAGATAGCCAAAAACAAACACGCCATCACCAAGAGCACCATGACCCGTAAAGAGGCATTAGAGAAGTTTAAAAACGATCCCCTAAAACACGCCGTGATGTCCAAAATTGAGGGGGATTGTTTGAGCGTCTATGCCCAAGGCGAGTTTGAGGATCTGTGTAGAGGTCCGCACCTGCCCCACACGGGATTTTTAGAGCACTTTAAGCTCACCAAGTTAGCCGGGGCGTATTTGGGCGGTGATGAAAAGGCGGAGATGTTGCAACGCATTTATGGGATCGCCTTTGCCAAAAAAGAGAGTTTAAAAGCCTATTTAACCCAGCTTGAGGAAGCCAAAAAGAGGGATCACCGCAAACTAGGGCAGGAGTTGGGGCTATTTTGTTTTAATGAGGATTTGGGGGCGGGCTTGCCTATTTGGCTACCCAATGGCATGCGTTTGCGCAAACGCCTAGAGGATTTACTAAGCCAAGCCTTGCTCAAATATGGTTATGAGCCCGTGCGTGGGCCCGAGATTTTAAAAAGTGCGCTTTGGCAGACCAGCGGGCACTATGACAACTACAAAGAAAACATGTATTTTACGATCATCGATGAGATCGAATATGGGATCAAGCCGATGAATTGTGTGGGGCATATCAAGGTCTATCAACATGCCCTGCGATCTTATCGCGATCTGCCCTTGCGTTTTTATGAATACGGCGTGGTGCATCGGCATGAAAAAAGCGGGGTTTTGCATGGGCTTTTACGGGTGAGAGAATTCACCCAAGATGATGCGCATATTTTTTGCCGTTTTGATCAGATCAAGGGCGAGGTGCAAGCCATTTTGGAATTCACTAAAAAGGTGATGGGGGCTTTTGGGTTTGTTTATGAAATGGAGCTATCCACCAAGCCTGAAAAGCATATCGGCGATGCCCAAGTGTGGGAGCAAGCCACAAATGCCCTCAAACATGCCCTAGAGGATCAAGGGATTAATTTTAAGATCGATGCGGGTGGGGGGGCATTTTATGGACCTAAAATCGATATTAAGATCACCGATGCGATCGGGCGTAAATGGCAGTGTGGGACCGTGCAGGTGGATATGAATTTGCCCGATCGTTTTGCTCTGAGCTACACCAATGAGCAAAGCCTAGAGGAACAGCCCGTGATGATCCACCGCGCGATCTTGGGCTCTTTTGAGCGATTCATCGCCATTTTAACCGAACATTATGGCGGGAATTTTCCTTTTTTTTATTGCGCCCGTGCAAATTGCTTTAGTCCCCGTTTCACAAGATCAGCTAGAATACGCTTTGGCTCTCAAAGATCGACTCGTGGATTTGGGGCTATTTGTGCAAATGGTGCATAAAAACGAAACGCTGAGCAAGCGTATCCGCACCTTAGAGAAGCAAAAAGTCCCCTTGATCGCTGTGATCGGGGCTCAAGAGGTGCAGGATCAAAGCTTAGCCATTCGGGATCGGGCTTTAGGCAAACAATATCCAATGGAAATGGAGGCATTTATTAACATGGTAAAGGGCAAGATGCAAGAGGTTAGTTTTTGAGCAAAGAAGAAGTGTTGCTAAATGATGCAATTGATTTTAAGCAGGTGCGTTGTGTGGGCGATGGGGGGGAGCAGTTTGGTATCCTCTCTTCTAAGGAGGCTTTAAGGATTGCGCATTCTAAAGGCTTGGATTTGGTTTTGATTGCGGCTAATGCCAAGCCCCCCGTGTGTAAGGTGATGGATTATGGCAAATATTGCTACCAAGCCGAAAAAAAGCTCAAGGAAGCCAAGAAAAAGCAAAAGCAAATTGAGATCAAGGAGATCAAACTCTCCACCCAGATCGCCCAAAATGACATCAACTACAAGATCAAGCATGCTAGGGAGTTCATTGAAGAGGGCAAGCATGTCAAGTTTAAGGTGGTGCTTAAAGGTAGAGAGAGTAACGACCCTAAGGCGGGCTTGGGTGTGTTGGAGCGAGTCAAGGACATGATGAGTGATATTGCCGATGCGCAAAAAGAGCCCAAGAGCGAAGGGCGGTTTGTGATGTGGCTCTTTGTGCCCCAAAAGAAATAAATTTATGAAAGGAGAGCAGATGCCTAAGATGAAGACCAATCGCGGGGCAGCCAAGCGTTTTAAGGTGAAAAAAAAATCTCATCAAACGCGGGAGTGCTTTTAAAAGCCACATTTTGACCAAAAAAAAGCCCCCAACGCAAGGCCAATCTAAATGCACCCCACTATGTGCACAGCACCAATATGCACGCTGTGGCGAGCATGTTGTGCCGCTAGTTTAAGTTTTCCCCCTCCAAGCGTAGGCTAAAAAGGGTCAAGATCAATTCACCTCAAAAGGTAAAGGAAAAAAATGAGAGTCAAAACAGGCGTTGTGCGCCGCAGACGGCATAAAAAAGTTTTAAAGCAAGCCCGTGGCTTTTTTAGCGGGCGCAGGAAGCATTTTAGGAAAGCCAAAGAGCAATTAGAACGCAGTTTGTGCTATGCCTTTAGGGATCGCAAGCAAAAGAAACGCACCTTTAGGAGTTTGTGGATTGTGCGTATCAATGCGGCTTGCCGCTTGCACAACACCAGCTATTCTAAGTTCATGCACGCCTTGAAAAGCGCTAATATCGAGCTGGATCGCAAGATTTTAGCCGACATGGCGATGAATGATCCGGGTGCTTTTGAAAAGCTCTTTGGCCAAGTGCAGGCGCATCTGTAAGGTGGTGGGCAGTAGCCATTTTGTGGCTATTGCTACAGAAATTTTTAAAATAATATTGTTTTTTTGGTTACCTCTATCTCTTTTGATTAATAAAAATTTTTAATTTTTTATGCTAGAATGAAAACCTCAAACTTCTAAATTTTAGATTTTAAGAAACTTGGAGTTAAGGATAACAATGAAAAAATATATGGTGGCGGGCGCAATTCCCCTAGTGGCGATGTTGTTAGCGGCTGAAGAAAGCCCCAAAAAGCCCCAAGAGGCTAAGGCGAGTGCCCATAAAAAAGTGCGCGCCCCTCAGGGCAGACATGGTGAGAGGAATGGTTTCTTTATTGGGGGGGATTACCAACTGGGCATGATGAGCTCCACCGAGCAAGCTTGTAGTCCAACTAGCGTTACATACCATGTCGGTGGGACATCTGTAACGAGAAACATAAGCACTTGTGATGGCAGTCGTAGTGCGATCACTGCGAATGGAGTTACAAATTTCGTTTATGGCAATATGGGCAACAAAAACTACATGGGTTATTTGCATGGCAAGTCCTATGTAACCAATGGGCTTGGGGTCTTGATGGGCTACAAGCACTTCTTTAAGAAATTGCCCGAGCTGGGTTTGCGCTATTATGGGTTTTTTGATTGGGCGCATTCCTACTACCGGTATTTCCAAACACTCAATTCAGGACCTCAAGATATTTACCAACAAACCAATGTCTTTGCCTATGGTGTGGGGACAGACCTTCTGTTTAACCCCAAACCCTTTAATAAAGAGAACTTCCATTTTGGTTTCTTCTTAGGTGTCGCCATCGGGGGGACTTCCTTTGCCCCCACTAGCACGTTCTTTAACCAACTGCTCCAAGCGTATGGAACACGCCTACGCACCTCTAACTTCCAATTCTTTGTCAATGGCGGAATCCGTGTGGGGAGCCGACACAACGGCTTTGAATTTGGGATCAAAATCCCCACCATTGGCACAAACTACTTCTATTCCAACGGGGCAAAAGCAGTGATGAATACCCCCTACTCCTTGACCTTGCACCGCAACTTTGTCTTCTACTGGCGCTATATGGTGAGCTTTTAAGGCTTAACCCATCTATTAGCTCTGCTCTGCTATCATAGGGGGTGGAGAGCGAGCATCACTGGTGTGGGTCTTGGGCTTCAAACCCAATGGGTGTTTAGGTGTTCTAGGCACCGCAAAGTTCGATTCTTTGGCTCTCTTGCCAAAAAAAAAGGTCTTTCATGCAAGAGATTTTCTTATGTTCCATTTCTAATGTCAGCAGTGGGGATTGTAGCGAGGATTGCGCTTATTGCACGCAAAGTTCCCACCACCAAGGCAAGATTCGCCGTTACAAATACAAAAAAGAAGAAGATGTTTTACAAGAGGCTAAGGCTCTGCGCGCCCTAGGGGCTTTGGGCTTTTGCTTGGTAACCTCAGGTCGGGGGCTAGATTCCAAAAAATGCGACTACATCGCTAGGCTGGCGCGCACCATCAAGCAAGAAGTGCCCGATCTGCACTTGATCGCTTGCTGTGGGCGTGCCGATGTGGATTCTCTGTCGTTTTTTAAAAGAAAATGGCGTGGATAGTTATAACCACAACTTAGAGAGTTCCCAAAATTTCTTCCCTAATATTTGCACCACCCACCCTTGGGAGGAGCGTTTTAGCACTTGTGAAAACACCCTTAAGGCGGGCTTGAGTCTGTGTAGCGGGGGGATTTTTGGCTTGGGTGAGAGTTTTGAGGATCGCATTGAGCTATTACGCACCTTGCAATCTTTAACCCCCGCCACCACGCCCATTAACTTTTTTATCCCAAGCCCCTCTTTGCCTATTAAACAAAGCGTGATGAGCGCACCAGAAGCCCTAGAATGCCTTGCTTTAGCCAAAGAGTTTTTACCCAAAACCCGCCTCATGGTCGCTGGGGGGCGTGAAGTGGTCTTTGGGAGCGATCAAAAGGGTATTTTTGATTGCGGGGTAGAGGCGATTGTGCTGGGCGATTATTTGACCACTAAGGGCGATGCGCCTAAAAAAGATTTGGAGAGGTTGCAAACTTACGGGCTAAAAATCGCGACTAGCTGTCATTGATCAAGGCGTTTTTTAAACATCTGGCACAAAGCGTGCTGGGTTTTTGTTATCTGTGTTCTTACTTTGTAAATGACAAGGTCAAAAAGCAATTTGAGGCGATCGCCTCCATTTTTTACTACGCCTCTTCGCTGAGTTTTTATACAATTTTATCTTTTTCGCCCATTTTAATTTTTGTCGCCCTCTTTTTGATCACCCCCTTTGCCAAAAGTTTTGAGCTTGAAACCTTGCTTTTCCCCGATAGCCCCGATTTTATCCAAGCGAGTCGTTCCTTTTTGCACGCCTTTATGCAAAATAACCGCACTTTGGGCGTGGTGCAAATCGCCTCCATTACGCTCGCCTTTTTGCTCTTTTGTGAGAATTACCGCGATATTGCCTCTAAAATTTTCCACGCCGAGCCCAGAGATTATTTTTATTTTAGGGGCAGAAGGATTTTTGTGTTTTGGGGGTTTGGCACGGGCATTGTGTTTTTAATTGTCCTGCCCTTGATTATTCTCTATGAAATCAAGGTCCAAGCCATCACCAATAACCCTATATTGCTCTCTTTTTTGCGTTGGGTGGGGACTTATGTTTTTTGTCTGTTCTCTTTTTTTAATGCCCACTAACAAGGTTTTCAAACGGCTATCATATCCCCTATTGTGGAGTTTGATCACGAGCATTTGCTGGAATGTGATGAAATGGGGGTTTGTCTATTATATCCTTTATAACCGCACTTACCGCGAACTCTATGGATCGGTGTCGATTCTGTGGTTTTTGATGTCCTATATTTACGCCTCGTGGTTGCTCTTGCTTTTGGGGATGCATGGCTGTGAGGTGTGCGATCAAAACAGCACTAAGAAACCTCTTTCTTGGATAAAGCGTCTAAAACGGCGTTAATGAGTTTGGGGGCTTGTTCCTCCCCGTAATTTTTAGCCAGCTCAATGGCTTCGTTGATCACAATGGGGGATTTGGTGCTGGTGTGTAAAATCTCATAAGCCCCCAAACGCAGGATCGCCCGTTCCATGCTCCCCATGCGTTTTAAATCCCAATCTTTGAGTAAGGGTTTTAAGGTGTTATCCAAGCTTTCTAGGCGTGTTAGCGTGCCCTCTAAGAGTTCGAGTGCAAAGCGTTGCTGGGCGTTTTTTAATTTTCCTCTCTTCTAGCAAACTGGGGGCTAGATTTAAAATCGCCCCATTCCCGCTATCAAAGGCATAGAGCAAGCCCACCACCGCCTCTCTAACTTGGCTTCTAGTTGCCATTAGATCAAACTGTAGAGATTGAGCAGTTCAATCAACGCATCCATCGCCTCAAAACCCTTATTGCCCGCCTTGCTCCCGGCGCGCTCAATGGCTTGTTCGATATTATCGGTGGTGAGCAACCCAAAGCTAACGGGGATTTTGTATTTGAGCGTGGCATTGGCAATCCCCTTAGTGGCTTCTGCGCTCACATAGTCAAAATGGGGAGTCCCGCCCCGAATCAACGCCCCCACCACGCAGATACCATCATATTTAGCACTGGCTAGCAAACGATCCAACACAAAGGGCAATTCATAAGCCCCGGGGACTTTCACAATGCTTAAATGATCCAAACAACCCCCATGGCGCTCAAAACTATCTAGCGCACCCTCAATGAGCCGATCGGTGATGATGTGGTTAAAACGCGCGGCTAAAATAGCGACTTTCTCGCTACCCTTTAAAAAAAGTTTGCCCTCAATGCTGTGTGGCATGTTTATCCTTTTGGTGGTTTAAAGATTGGTTGCACTCTTGCAAAGCCAAGAGATCGCTAGCTAAGTCTAAGAGATGAGCGGTTAAAATCATATTGGGTCCATCGCTTAGGGCATTTTGTGGATCAATGTGGGTTTCCATAAAAAACCCATCCACGCCCACCACCGCCCCAGCCTTAGCCAAATAGGGCACAAAGGAGCTATCCCCTGCGCTCTTACCCCCCGCCCCCCCGGGCATTTGCACGCTGTGGGTAACATCAAAGATCACGGGCGCAAAGGCGCGCATGATCACCAGTGATCGCATATCCACGACCAAATTTGCATACCCAAAACTGGCTCCCCGCTCGCATAAATAAATGCCATGTTCTAAACACGCCTCATAGGTGGGTGCTTCATATTTGTTTTTTGCCCGTGTGTTTAAAGCCTTAAGCGCGCTGTATTGCATGTCCTTAGGGTGCATAAACTGCCCCTTTTTGATGTTGATGATGCCTTTAGTCTGTGCAGCAGCCACAATCAAATCGGTTTGGCGGCATAAAAACGCCGGGATTTGCAAAACATCGACCACTTCAGCCACAGGTGTAGCTTGTGCGCTCTCATGGATGTCGGTTAAGAGTTTGTAGCCAAATTTGTCCTTAATGTCCCCTAACATTTGCAAGCCCTTTTGCAAACCCGGACCGCGGTAACTCTCTAAACTGGTGCGGTTAGCCTTATCAAAGCTGGCTTTGAAATAAAAATCAAGTTTGGGGTTGGAGGCTAGGGGTTTGAGTTCTTGGGCGATTTGCTCTAAAATCTCCCAATCCTCAATCACACATGGACCAGCAATCATCACACTCTTAGGCAAGAATCATCCTTGTTTTGAAGTGTGCTATAATACCAGCTTGTCTGTATGGATTTGCTGAAAACACCAAAGGGGAGTGCATGCAACTATGCTTGGCTTTGGATTTAGAGAGTCAGAAGGCATGTTTGAATCTGCTAGAACAGCTTAAGGGGCTGAATCTGTGGATCAAATTAGGCTTGAGGGGGTTTATTAGAGAGGGTCCTAGTTTTTTAGAACGCATTAAAAACATCGATTCGGGCTTTAAGCTCTTTTTTGGACCTCAAATTACACGACATCTCTTACACCATGCAAGAGACGGTGATCGAGTGTGCTAAACTGGGCGTGGATATGCTCACCTTGCATGCCAGCAGTGGGGAGGAGGCGTTAAAAAATGCCGTGCAAGCCTTAAAGACCTTTGAGGGTAAAAAGCCCTTGCTAATGGGCGTAACCCTGCTAACAAGCCTAGATGAATCCCAAGCCCAAGCCATCTACCATGCCCCCCTCTTGGATCAAACCCTCTATTTAGCCAAATTGTGTTTTGATTGTGGTTTAGATGGGGTGGTCTGCTCGGTGTTAGAGAGTCTAGCCATTAAGCAAGCCACCAGCATGCAGTTTTTGACCTTAACCCCGGGTATCCGCCCACCCAACACGCCTTTAGGCGATCAAAAACGCGTGGGCACAATTGCAGATGCCAAAAAGGCACACGCTGATTTTATTGTCATGGGGCGGCCCATCTATGGCGCATCTAACCCCTTAGAGATAACCCGCCATATTTTGGAGCAAATTTAATGCAAGTCTCACACACATGCCAAGAACTCCAAGCCTTTAGAAAATCCCTAGATTCTGTGGGCTTTGTCCCCACGATGGGCGCACTGCATGCTGGGCATGCTAGCCTCATCACACGTTCCAAACAAGAAAACCCCCAAACGATTGTTTCTATCTTTGTCAATCCCACCCAATTTGCTCCTCATGAGGATTTGAGTTGCTACCCTAGAGACTTAGAGGCAGACTTAAAGCTATGCCAGAGTTTGGGGGTTGATGGGGTGTTTGTGCCCGCTGTGCTCGATCTCTACCCCTTTGAGTCAGCCATCACCCTAAACCCTGCGCCAGACTTGCTAGGCTATGAAGCTAAGAACAGACCCACGCATTTTAACGGGGTGTTGCAGATTGTGCTCAAACTCTTTAATCTCGTGCGCCCCCAAAAGGCTTATTTTGGCAAAAAAGATGCCCAACAACTCTTGCATGTCCAACGCTTAGTGGCTGATTTCTTTTTAGAGATTGAGATTGTGCCTTGTGAAATTGTGCGTGATCGCGATGGTTTGGCTTTGAGCTCACGCAATGTGTATTTAAGCTCTGAGGAGCGAGCAAGTGCGCTCAAACTCCCCCAAGCCTTAAACACCATGCAAAATGCAATCGCGCATGGAGAGCGTGATAGCACCAAACTGATAAATTTGGGCTTAGAGGTGTTGCAAGGACTCAAGGTGCATTATTTGAGTGTGTGCGATCGCCAGTTAGCCCCCTTAGCCCAAATTGAGTCCGATCAAGCCCTCATTTTGGTTGCGGTGCAAGTGGGACGGGTGCGCTTGTTAGATAACTTATGGGTGTGAGATGAAGCAGACAGATATAGAGATCGTGGAAGAGGTGCTTAAAGCCATTGGAGAGCCCATTAGTCCTAATCATATTTACGCCAAAGCGCAAGAGTTGCACCAACAGGGCAAGATTCAAAACATGTTTGTTTATAAGAGCAAAACCCCCGAGCAAAGTTGCAGTGCTACCATTTATGGGGCTTTAATAAAAACCCCCGATAAGCTTCCCTTTATCAAGGTGCAAGACAAACCCGTTTTAATCGCCCTCAAAGGTCAAGATTTCCCCCCGCCTAAACCCACTAAAGAACAACCCTCCAAAGAGCCTATAGGTAAAGAACGGGATTTGCACCCACGCTTAAGCTACATCGCCTACCACCAGTGGGGGCTTTATACCAAAACCATTTACCATGAAGAGAGCAAAAAATCTAAAAAGGGCATGGACAAGTGGATTTACCCGGACATGGTGGGGGTGTCTTTTGCCTATAAAGATTTTGAATCGCCCAATGTGCGCAGTTTCATTAAAAAGTTTGACACTCTGCCCATTAAACTCGTGAGCTTTGAGCTTAAAAGAGAACTGGATTTGGCTAGTTGCAGAGAGGCGTATTTTCAGGCGATCAGCAATAGCTCTTGGGCGCATGCGGGCTACTTAGTGGCGGGCACGCTGGATAGAAACAACAAAGACTTAATGGAGTTGCTCAAACAGCTTAACCAAAGTTTTGGCATCGGAGTGATCGTCTTAGATATAGAGCGTATTGAGCAAAGTGCGATTCTGCTGAGTGCCAAAGAAAAAAGAAAATTTGGACTACCAAACGCTATCTAAGTTAGCTGAACGCAATGAAAATTTTGACAAATTCCTTAAAAGTGTGGCGGATTTTGAGATCGAAAACCCCCAGCGTTATAAGCATGAATTTGATAGCATTCTTAGAGATTTGCCCCCTCTAAACTAGGGGTTAGACAAGCAGAAGAATAAATATCCCCTAGCTTATAATACCCGCGCGCATCGCCCATGCGTGCGGCATTTTGGTAGTATCTAATGGCTTTAGAAACCATGCCAACTCCTTTTAAAATATTTTTGTTTCCCCATATTTTAACACTTTCAAATCAATTTGCCCTCTTTGGCGCGGTTTGTAGGGGGATTAGGATAGTTGTTGTGGTTTAAACCCCCAAGTTTTGCCCCTTTTTAATCCCCCAAAAGACTCTTGGCGTTCTTGCAACCCTGTTCCTCTCCCATTTTGCAAGCCTTTTTAAAATATTCATAAGCCATTTCTTTATCCTTGCCAACACCAAAGCCATGCATATACATCACTCCTAGGCTATTGTAGCCCCCAGCAACCCCTGCATCTGCTGCTTTTTGGAAGTATTGCAAAGCTTTGGCATAATCTTGTGTCGCCCCCTCGCCCATGTTATACATAATTCCCAAACTTAAATACGCTTCAATATCTCCCGTATCGGCGGCCTTTTGGAAGTATTCTAAGGCTTTTTCATAATCTTTGATCGTTCCCTTGCCCTCATAATACATTTTGCCTAAATTCCAATAAGCCCGCGTATCTCCCAAACTTGTGGCTATGATGTAACATGTCCATGCCTTAGAGTAATCCTTAGGAACACCTTGACCCTTGTAATACAATTGCCCCAAATAGTAGCTAGCCTCCCCATTCCCCATATCTGTGGCTTGTTGGTAATATTGGGCGGCTTTTTGATAATCTTGAGCCACACCATGTCCCTCAGCATAAGCAAACCCCAAATTTGTATAGCCTGCAGCAACCCCTTCATCTGCAGCCTTTTGGAAATATTTTAAGGCCTTACTATAGTCCTTGCTCACACCCGTGCCATCATGATACATCGCTCCCAAATTCAAATACGCCTCAGCAATCCCACCTTCTGCGGCTTTTTGGTAGTATTTGAAGGCTTGATGCGCATCTTTATGAGTCCCCTCGCTATTGTCATACATCAGACCTAAAGCAAAATACCCCATAGACTCGCCCGCATTGGCTGCTTTTTGAAAGAACTCGAGTGCCTTGGTATAGTCCCCTTGCCTATAATAAGTCCGCCCTTGCTCAAGCAGATCATGGGCACTCTGTGCCCCGCACAGCCCCACAGACAAAACCAGCGCCCATAAGACTTTGATCATACGGCCACAAACCATGCCACTCCTTATAGACTTTTATCTAAATGTCTGGCTAGGGTTTGCACCAGCTGGGCGGTGTTGGTGGTGGTGTGGGCGGAGATAGGCAAAATAAAGGCGGGCTTGGGGTCTAAATCTCTTTCAAAGGCGTTTAGAATTGTAGTAAGCTCTTCAGGGGGGAGCAAGTCTATTTTGTTGATCGCCACGCCAAAGGCGCGTTGTTTCAATGTGGGTGAAAACGCGCCCAATTCGTGGCGTAATTTTTCATACTGCTCTTTTAAGTCCAAGCCCACATCTAGCACAAAGAGGAGAAACTGCGTGCGCTCGATGTGCTTTAAAAAAGCTAGCCCCAAGCCCTTACCCCCGCTGGCTCCCTCAATGACCCCGGGGATGTCTGCGATCACAAACTCTTTAAAATCCCCTACAGAGACCACCCCCAAATTGGGCACTAAGGTCGTAAAGGCGTAATTGGCGATCTTAGGGCGCGCATTGGAGATCACGCTAATTAAAGTGGATTTGCCTACATTGGGCAAGCCCACCAAGCCCACATCAGCAATGAGCTTCAACTCCAAGCGCACGCATTTTTCCACCCCCTCTAGCCCCTTTTGGGCGTAGGTGGGGCGTTGCTGCACGGCGTTTTTAAAACGCGCATTGCCCATTCCCCCCCTCGCCCCCCTGCAAAAGCTTAATAGGCGCACCGCATTCTATAAAATCCCCTAACAACTCCCCGCTTTGCTGATCGTAAATCTGTGTCCCGGGGGGCACAATGAGAGTAACACTCTCCCCCTTTTTCCCACTACACAGCTTAGGACCCCCGGGAGCACCATTCTTAGCTCTATAATGTTTTTTGCCCCTAAAAGCTCCCAGTGTGTCGGTGTTGTTGCTCACCTGCACAAAGACATCCCCCCCATCTCCTCCATCCCCTCCATCCGGACCGCCCTTAATGACAAATTTCTCGCGCCTAAAGCTCACCGCACCCGGTCCACCCTTGCCAGAGGCGATGACAATTTCTACGCTATCCACAAACATGGTTAAGAAAAGCGTTGCATGGATTTTTCTAAATGAGGCACGGCGTGTAAAAGCTTTTTGGTGTAGGGGTCTTTAGGGTCGCTTAACACACTCTGCACATCGCCGCGCTCTACAATCTCGCCCTGATACATCACCAAAATACGATCGCTGATGTGCTCCACAACACCCAAATCGTGGCTAATAAAGACATAGGTCAAGCCCATTTCTTTTTTGCAAATCCAGCAGTAAATTCAACACCTGCGCTTGGATCGAAACATCTAAAGCCGAAACGGGTTCATCACAAATCACCACTTTGGGGTGGATGATAAGCGCGCGCGCGATGCCGATGCGCTGGCGTTGCCCTCCTGAGAATTGGTGGGGGTAACGGCTGATCCACTCGCGCTTAAGCCCCACGCTATCCATCATTTCTAGGACTTTTTCACGCCGCTCTTGTCTGGAAAAATTTGTGTTGAGCAAGAGGGGTTCAGCGATGATGTCCCCCACCTGCCACCTAGGGTTCAAGCTAGAATAGGGGTCTTGGAAAATGATTTGGACATGCTTGCGGTATTCCTGCCAATCAGTTTTGCTAAATTGGGCTAGGCTTTTGCCCTTGAATAAAATCTCCCCCCCGCTGGGACTCTCAATCCCCATTAAAAGCTTGGCAGTCGTGCTCTTCCCACACCCACTTTCCCCGACCACGCTTAAAATCTCCCCATCATGCACCTTGAAAGTGATGTCTTTCACGGCGTGGATCTGTTTGGCTTCTTTAAACAAACCTTGAGAAATATGGTAGGTTTTTTGTAAATTTTTGGCTTCTAAGATCATCGAATCTCCCTGGGAAATTCTAAATAATTGACATTCTCATCCACGGTTTGGAGGCGTTTTTTGCGGTGCTCCTTGCCCGGCTTGGGGATGGCACTTAGTAGGGCTTGGGTATAGGGGTGGCGTGGGTCATTGAAAAGCTCTTTAGCACTCGCCTTTTCGACCACATGCCCCTTATACATCACCACCACCGCATCGGCTAATTGCGCCACCACCCCTAGATCGTGGGTGATAAAGAGAATCGAAGTCCCCTTAGTCGCCTGCAATTCCTGCATGAGTTCTAAAATTTGGGCTTGAATGGTTACATCTAGGGCGGTGGTGGGTTCATCAGCGATCAAGAGTTCAGGGGCGCACACCATCGCCATGGCGATCATCACCCTTTGGCGTTGCCCCCCGCTGAGTTTAAAGGGGTAGTCATGGTAGCGTTCTTTAGCATGCGGGATACCCACCCGTTCTAATTCCGCTAAAGTCCGCTCATAGCGTTCTTTGCGATTCAATTTGGGGTGGTGGATTTTAAGCGCCTCGCTGATTTGAAAGCCAATCGTATAAGAGGGGTTAAGGCTAGTCATAGGTTCTTGGAAAATCATGCTAATTTTCTTGCCCCGAATCTCTTGTTGCATTTGCTTTTGGCTTAGGCTCAATAAATCCTGCCCGCCAAACTCGATGCTCCCCCCCACAATTTTGCCCGGCTTTTTCAATCAGCCCCAAAAATAGAAAGCGAGGTGATGCTCTTCCCGCTCCCACTCTCCCCCACAATGCAGAGGGTTTGGGATTTAGCCACTTCAAAACTCACGCCATCCACGGCTTTATTCACCCCCTTATCAGTGAAAAAATGGGTTCTCAGGTCTTTGACTTTTAATAAGGGCAACATGGCAACCCCTTAAGCCGATCGTTTGGGATCGAGTGCGTCCATGATCCCATCGCCCAGCAAGTTAAAGCCCATCACGGTTAAAAAAAATCATCGAACCGGGTGGGACAATCATCCATGGATCGCTCCTTAGATATTGCATCGCATCCATCAACATTGCGCCCCACTCAGGCGTGGGGGGTTGTGCGCCCAGCCCTAAAAAGCTCAAGCCCGCCGCTTCTAGCACCGCAGAGGCAAAGCCCATCGTGGCTTGCACGATAATAGGCACGGCGCAATTAGGGAAGATAACCCTAAACATCAAGCGCAAATGCCCCGAGCCATTGACCTTGGAGGCGATGACATATTCTTTTTCTTTTTTCAGCTAAGACCGAGGCGCGCACAATGCGGGCAAATCCGGGAATGCCCACGATCCCGATCGCCAACATCGCATTTAAAAGCGAGGGTCCTAAAATAGCGACTACGATGATGATTAATAAAATTGAGGGCAAGGAGAGCATTAAATCCATCAAACGCATGATCACCATGTCGGTTTTACGCCCAAAATAGCCCGCCACCAAGCCCAACAACACCCCAAAGAACACCGCAATCCCCACAGACACAATCCCGATCGTTAGGGAAATGCGCGCCCCATAGAGCAAGCGTGTTAAGACATCACGCCCCAGATCATCTGTGCCCAGCACATGTTTAGAGCTCCCCCCCTGTGCCCAAATGGGCAAAACCCGCACTTCTTGAGTGTTTTGGGCGTAAGGATCATGGTGGCTAATTAGAGGGGCTAGTAAGGCGCATAGAATCAAAAAAAACACGATCCACGCCCCCACAAGCGCGGCTTTATTTTTCCTAAATTGCGCCCAAAAATCGTTAAATCTCTCCATTAGGACAGCCTTATACGGGGGTTGATGAAGGCATATAAAATATCCACCAACAAATTTGCCCCAATGAAAATCACCGCCACAATCAAGCTCGCCGATTGGATAATGGGAAAATCTCTTTGATTAAGCGCATTCACCATCCACTTACCCACCCCCGGCCATGCAAAGGTGGTTTCAGTGAGGATACTCCCCCCTAGCAGTCCAGCCAACATCAAGCCTATAATGGTGGTAACTGGGATTAAGGCATTGCGCAAAGTATGCACACCTACAACCCTTAGAGGCGAGCACCCCTTAGCTTTGGCGGTGCGGATATAATCTTCTTTGGAAACCTCCAGCATGCTAGCCCGTGTCATGCGCGCGATGATGGCAGTGGGGATGGTCGCTAGGGTGATGCTAGGCAAGATTAGATGCTTAATCGCATCGATAAAGGCTGGGTAATCGTGGGCTAGTAAGCTATCGATGAGATAAAACCCGGTGGGTCCATCTAAATAAAATTCATCGCTCAAACGCCCATAAACGGGCAACCAATCTAGCTGGACACTAAAAATAGAGATGAGCATTAAGCCCAGCCAAAAAACGGGCATGCTCACCCCAGCCAAAGCCACCCCCATGCTCGCATAGTCAAATAAACTATAACGCTTGATCGCTGCGATGATGCCCGCACCCAAACCCAAAACAAGGGCAATGAAAAGCGCACTTAGGGAGAGCTCAATGGTGGCGGGGAAGCGTTGTAAAAATTCCTCTAGCACCGGCTCACGCGACACAAGAGAAGTCCCAAAATCCCCATGCAAAACATGACTAATGTATAAAAAGTATTGCTCTATCAAAGGCTTGTTCAAGCCCATTTGCTCGCGCAGGGCTTCTATGGACTCTTTATTGGCATGCTCGCCTAAAATGAGCAAAGCTGGATCACCGGGTGCCAAATGCACCATTGCAAAGACAATGATGCTCACCCCAAACAAAGTCGGAATCGCCCACAAAATCCGCTTGAGGATAAAACCTAGCAAACCCCTCCCCTATTTGTCAAAATAAACATTGACAAAGCGGTTCAATTGCACGCCCGTAGCCTTGTATCCCTTAACGCTTGCTAAATGGGGCACGATCACATAGGGGTAGGCCAACAGCACGGCGGGCACATCTTTATGGAAAATCTCTTGGGCTTTATAGTAGAGCTTGGCGCGTTCTTTTTCGTCCGTAATGCGTTTGGCTTTGGTGACCAAATCCGAGTAGCCATCGCTTTTATAAAAGGAGCTGTTGCGGCTAGGGATTTCTGAGGCGGCATGTTTGCTCCACAAGATGTCTAAGAAGTTATCTGGATCGCCCGTGTCTGCTTGCCAACCACTAAAGGCGATGGTGTGTTCGCCTAAAGCCGTTTTTTTAATGTAAGTGCCCCACTCAAAAAATTCGATCTTGACCTTGATCCCAATTTTGCCTAACTGGGCTTGGATAAACTCCGCTCCTTTTTTGTTGTAACGAGAAGAGCTAAATAGCGTGGTTTCAAACCCATTAGGATAGCCTGCCTGCCTTAATAGGGCTTTGGCTTTAGCCGGGTCGTAAGGGTAGGGCTTAATATTTTTGTCATAACCCCACATATCAGGGGGGAGGGGATTGATCGCACGGCTGGCATAGCCTTCATAGACAATTTTAACATATTCATCGACATTAATGCCATAGTTGAGTGCCAAGCGCACAAGGCGGTTATTAAAGGGCTTTTTTTGGTTATTCAAACTAAGCCATGTTACAAAAAGCCCCGGGACTTTTTCCACAACAATGTTATGGGATTTTTCCAATGCCCGGACCTCATTGGGATTGGGCGCATGCACAATATGCACCTCGCCCTTTTGCAAAGCCAAAGTTCGGGATGAAGGATTGGGAATCACCTTTAAAACCACTTGATTCAAGTGTGCCTTAGTCCCCCAATACTCTTGGTTTTTAACCAGTACGATCCGCTCATCTTTAAGCCATAGAGCAAGTTTAAAGGGTCCTGTGCCGATGGGTTTTTTAGAGAGTTGATCTTGACGGCCACTCTTGGCGAGCTCTTGGGCGTAATCCTCGCTTAAAATACTCAAAAAATCCATCCCTAAGTCTGCCAAGAAAGGGGCTTCGGGGTGTTTTAAAGTGAATTTAACGGTGTATTTGTCCGGGGCTTCAATGCTTTTAATGATGTTGGACATGCCCATGCTTTCCCAATAGCCATAGCTTCTAGCCTCTTTGTAGTAGGGCTTTTCATGCCTCATTTGGCGTTTGAAAGAGAAGAGCACATCTTTAGAGGTGAGTTCGACTTTTTTATTCCAATACTTCGTGGTGTGGAAATAGACCCCCTGCCGCAAGTAGAAAGTATAAACAAGACCATCTTTGGAGATTTCCCAACTACTTGCCAGTGCGGGCTCAATCTCGGTGCTCCCATACTTGAATTGCACCAAAGTTTCATAGATATTGGCAGTGGCTGCGTAACTCTCCCCATCAGTTACAAGGGCTGGGTCCATGCTAGAGCCATCTGCCCCCCGTGCATAAACTAAAGTGCCCCCCTCCCTAGCACTAAGCACCCCACTTAAAACAAGCCAAAAACCCAAAAACCACGCTAAAAATTTAACCCATCGGTCATCCCTGCTTTGATTTTATTTGGCATAGCCCAGCAGAGAATCCCACCAAGGGCTACCCTATTGGCACCCACTCATGACTGCAGTGCGACTACAGATACCCTTTTGCGGTGCTTATCTTTATAGCTAAAATGCACCACGCCATCAATCAAGGCAAAAAGGGTGTGATCTTTACCCATACCCACATTCTTGCCCGGATGCACTTGCGTGCCCCTTTGGCGCACGATGATATTGCCCGCTCTGACAAACTCTGAGCCAAATTTTTTCACGCCTAAGCGTCTGCCCGCCGAGTCGCGGTTATTCTGTGTGCTCCCTTGACCTTTCTTGTGTGCCATTTATAAATCCTTTATGCTACGATGTTTGTAATCTTAACACGGGTGAAATCACGCCTAAAGCCCCGCTTGGTTTTGCTGTCCTTGCGGCGGCGTTTTTTAAAGATCACCACTTTTTTACCCCGCCCCTCATTGATGACCTCAGCCTCTACCTTAGCCCCGCTCACTAGAGGTGCACCATAAACTACGCCTCCCTCTTTGCAAACCGCCAAGACTTGATCTAATTCCACATGTGCCTTAGATTCTAAGTTCATTTTATCCAATAACACCACATCGCCCACTTGCACTTTATACTGCTTGCCCCCATTTTTAAACACCGCATACACCATATGCTCAAATCCTAGTCAAAAATTTCTGCCCATTCTAACACAATTAACTTAAAAATTTGCCTTAGTATCATGGTATAAATCTTGCTTGTTATCAGCATTAATGGCTAAAGGAAGAGCATGCGTATCAGCGATGGGGGTAAATACAACCAAATCCATTATTACCAAAATGCCTTGCAAAACAAGCTCAACACGGCTAACAACAAAATAGCCTCTGGATTAAAAATCCAGTATGGCTACCAAGATAGCAATATTGACAACCAAAACCTCAAATACGGCTTTGAGGAAAACACACTGGATCAAGGCTTGGATGTCGCCCAGAGTGCCCACACAGCCACGCTCAACACCGATAAGGCTTTGGGCGAACTCTCCAGCACGATGGAGCAATTCAAAACCAAATTGATTCAAGCGGCTAGCGATGCGCATTCCACGACCTCCCGCCAAGCCATTGCCCTAGATTTAGCCCACCTCAAAGATCACATGATCAACATCGCCAATACTTCCATTGGGGGGGAATATCTCTTTGGGGGGAGCAAGGTCGATCGCCCCCCCTTTGACAAAGCGGGTAACTACTATGGCAATAATGAAGATCTCAATGCCTTAGTGGGTTCTCATAATCTTGTGCCCTACAATGTAACGGGGCATAATTTATTTTTAGGCAAGGATTTAGACAAACAAAAAAGTATCACCACCAATATAAAGATGTTGAATCAAAGCAAACTACACCCCGATGTGATGGACGCGCTCAACAGCACCGCTAACCCCCAAGAAGTCTTTATCACCCCTGAGGACACCTTGCGTGATTTGATTGGGGATGATGATAATAACCCCCAAAAATGATGCCAAAGAGTATTTTTACTTACAGGGGGTGCGCCCGGATGGGAGTGCCTTTAAGGCAAAGTTTGCCCTAGATAAGGCTTATAGCAAAATAGAGGGGGCGACTAAAGTTAGCGATCTCTTACGCCAAATTGGTCGGGAGTATGGCAACACCTCCACAAACAAGCTTGTAGATGTTACCTTGAATGCGTGGGGGGAGATTGAGATTAGAGATCTCACTAGCGGCAATGCCACGATTGATTTTCACATGATCTCTAGTGATAAAGATGTGGATAACTTAGACACCTTGCGTTCGAGCAACGCACGGGTTACCACTTATGTCAAAAGCCCCTTTTTGACCGCCCGTAGCCTCTCACAAGTGCAGGGGGTGAATAATCTCTATGATAAGCGGGTTTTAGATGTGCCCAGTGCCTTTATCGCCCAAGATAACACCCCTGCGACTAAAAATACCAAACTCAGCGCGATCTTGGGCGAGGGGGTGGCGTATTTGCAAATTGAGGGCACAGCCCCTAATAACCCCGATGGGAGTATCAATAACACCCCCATACCCCCTTTCCATTTAGACACCAAAACCGCCACCATGCAGGATTTGATGGATGGAATCAAAACGCATTTTGGGGGGAATTTAGATGTGGAGCTTTCCAGCGATGGGCATTTGCGCGTGATCGATCGCAATGTCAAAAATAAAGACCATGATAGCCCCAATCCGCCCTTTGATGGACCGCATGGCTTGAGTTTGACTCTAAAGACTTTGGATAGCAAGGGTGCAGAGATTCAAGCCCTCCCCACTGATTATGCCAGCGAATAACCAAAAAACCTATTTCACCAATCGGGGGTCTTTGTTGGTTGGTAATGTCTCTCAGGTTGTGCCCAAAAGCATGGACTATGCCAGCGGGGCGACCACTCTAGCTGCGGTGATGGGGGCTAACATTGGCGAACAAACCTATGTTTTAAAGCTCAAAGATCATAATGGCGTGCCCCTAGAGGCTAAGTTGCACTTGGACAACAAGGGCGCATTTTTGCAATTACCCAATCAAGAGGGAGGTATGCCCTATGAAATCCCCCTTTATAACCGCGACCAAGAAACCCCCACCCTCACTAAGCCCAATGATTTTACTTACCGCCAGTTGATGGATGCGATCAGCATTGCGATGAATTATAGCAACCAAGACAAAAAAGAATACGCCCAAGCCCAAGCAGGCGTGCCCTCCAAAGAGAGCAAGGCGGCATTTCTCTCCATCCTCAAACAATCCAATGATCGTGTGAGCGTGTCTTTGAATGAAAACGGGCAAATAGCGATCCAAGATAACACCCGTTCTAATACGCTCATGCAATTCATGCTCTATGATGAAAAGGCAAACGATTTTTCAGAGCCTAGCCTCAAAAGAGATGTGCCCAGTTTACGCCTCAATGCCAATAATGCCCTCACCATCGACCAGCCCCACATTAATTTTTTCAAACAATTAGATGGGGTGATTGAATCGGTGCAAAAGGGAATTTATCGCCCCGATGCTCTGCCCGGAGCTTATAACGAGGATTTACGCAACTTAGGGATACAAAATAACATCGCCCTTGTGGATCACTTGAGCGATCATGTCGAAAAGGTGATTGCGGCTAATGGGGCGCATAGCCGCAGCTTTGCTAACATCATGCGCCGTAATGAAGTGCTCAAATCCCAAGTGCAAGCCATTCGAGGGGAGACCACCGGCACCGATGTTGCTGAAACTTATAACAAGTTTGCCCAATTGCGCAACAATTACGATGCAGCCCTAGCCTCCTCAAGCAAGATCAACCAAATGAGTCTCACGCACTACCTCTAGGCTTGGGGGGCTATTTTATAATCCCTCCTTTAAAGAGGTAGTGCCAGCTTAAGCCATTGGCAATATTATCTCTCTCTAAGAGTTGCTTGGCTAGTTTGAGGTCTTGGGGATCGCTCTTATGTGGGATTAATTGCCCCTTTTGGATATAAAAAAGTTTGTTGGGTTCATCTTCCCCGCATAAAAAGTCAATCCCCTCTTGCCCTTTAGCCGCTATGACCTCAAAGCCCAAAGCGGGGTCATCTAGGCAAGTATTAGAGGTGTTGGCATTGCTAAACAAGGGCTTACCAAAGCTGGCATAGGTGTAGCCCTTAGGGGCGATTAGCTCCATAATCGTGGGGGCGATGTCAATGTGTGCGCCCACACAGCGGATTTGTTGGGGCTTGAGCGAGGGGGCATAAAGAATCAAAGGCACGCTCTTTTTCCAATAGAGATTATTTTTAGCGTATTCAAAACTGCGATCAAAGTGATCGCCTGTGATGATGAACAGCGCATTGGGGAATTTGGTGCTGGCTTTTTTTGATGAAATCCACCAAGATTTTATCATACCAATAGATATGCCCTAAGAAGTTGGCATCAGGCAGGTCTTGGCTTTTGGGGGTGGCTTTGACAAAGGCTTGGATGGATTCTAGGGGCACGCCAAAGGCTTTGAGATTGACATTGCGGCTTGTGTGGTTGCTCAAAGTCATCACCATGCTAAAGGTGGGTTGATCAACTGGGGTTTTTTCTAAGATATAATCAAACAAGATATTATCATGCACGCCCCATTCGCTCTCTAAGGGTTTGGGGTAGATTGTAGGGTTGTTAGCCAACTTGTCTTTAGCAAAGCGCAACAGATAGGTATTAAAGATGAGATCATCAAAGCCCTGTAGTTTGGTGAAACTATCTAAGCGATTCCAAATCCCGCTCCCCCCATAGTAAAAAACATTGTGGAAGCCTAGCCCCTTCATTTGGTTGCCAATGGCGGTGGGCAGGCTAGGGATTTTCACGCCCATATTCACAAAATTAGTGTCATTGATCCCCATTAAACCCGTGATCTGCACATCTAAACTTTTGACCGTGCGTTTGGCATTTTCTAGGAATAAGGGGAAGATAAAGCCATGCTGGTGATCATCTAAGCTTTTAAGCGCACTGACCAAATGAATTGCGTCAAATTTAGGGTCAAAATGCCAGCTTGAGAGCGACTCGGAGACAATGTAAAAAACATGGGTGATGCTGGGTTTTAAAGGGTTGGTGCTTTGCTGTTCTAAAAGTTTGCCCAGATCAAGAGGAGGGGGCGTATCACTGGGGAGATTAAAATACTCTTTTGTGGCTTGTAAAAGGGGTTTGGGGCTAAAATTAGCAAAGGTGATCTTTTGGCTCTTGGCGTGGTTTTTAAAGACCAAGTAGAGATTACGGAATGCTCCGGGGGTGATTTGGCGCAAAAAGACATTTTCGGCTGGCTGGATTGCCGAGTCTAAAGAAATGGCGGTCAGTCCAAAGCGCGCATTGATGGAGATGAGCATGAAGAATGCCAAACAAGCCGCTGTTAGCCCTAAAATGACCTTGAGCGAAAAATCTTTAAAGACCTCATAGAAAATTTGGGCTATTTGGGCCACTCTAAGATACACCCAAAAGCCCAGTAAGCTCAAAACCAGCCAGATTAAAATTTTAGTGCCAATAAAATACTCGCCTCTAATTGCCATGCTTAAAAGCGTGCCCGGGCTTTCATCAAAGACTTCAAGCAAATTGGCATCAAAGACAGCGCCATAAATGCTATAAAAAGTCATGTTGGCAATTTGCAAAAACACACACAGGGCAATGACCAAGAGGGCATAGGTATTACAAATTTTGCGCTGGGCTTTGGCTTTGATGGATAAAAGAGCTAAGAGCAAAAAGACAAGCCCAAAAATGGCGACCATGCGGTTATCATAGCGCATACCATTGCCCAAAGTCTGCCAAATTTGAGACGATAGAGAGCTTAGAGCATGCCCATGCAAAGCGAGGGCATCTTTATAAATGCCCGTGTAGCCCAAAAAGCCCAAGCGCAAGCAGATAAAAAAAGGCACTAAGAAAGAGGCTAAAAAAAAGCGTGGATAGGAGCAGATGGAAAAACCTCTGCCCCCAAGACACCCTAGAGGGGAAGACTAAGGGCATGGCTACTGGGTGCTAATATTTTTTCTGTGCCTTCAAGTCCGCCACATCTTTAGCATAGGCTTTGATCCGATCTTGGGTGAGCTTGGTGTCCATTTTGGCCATCACATCTTTAAAGATTTGGTTCAACGCCCTTTTTACCGCATCATTAGAGTCGTCCTTGCCCTTGTATAACGAGCTTAAAAGTCCGCCGGTGTGTTCAGAACGGCTGGAGCGGATAAAGGGTTCTTTGATGTAAAGTTCGCTCAAATCCACCATGAACGAATCGATTGCCTCGCCGCTGGTGGGCTCAACAAACACCACCTTAATATACCCCATGGATAAAAGCGTGCCTTTGGTAACATCCATGCCCGTAGAGAAAATGAGTCCGGGGCTGGTATTTTTTTTTGTTCTGTCGTCTTGGGATCGGGTCTTAAAACCACCTCACCATTCATTTCCAGCACTAAGTAACTATCTTTCTTTTGGGCAAAAGAGAGGTCATTTTTATCGCTCACATCAGAAATCGCCACTTTGTAGCCTTGATTTTCCAGCAAAGATTGGACCTTGAGAGTCAGCTCATCTCTAAACTTGTTGGAATACTCCTTAGCGATGTTGTCGCTGTATTGCAATGCGGGTTTGAGCAAAATAATGGTTTGGTTGGTTTTAGGGGCTGCCATCACACCTGTTTTGTAAGCCAAATTCAAGGGGACATTGTTGGTAACGGTGATACTAGGGCCACAACCCACCAAAATAGCCCCCGCAACAACGCCCAAAAGCCATGATTTCTTCTGCATAAAATTCTCCTTTATTGTGTAATTAACTCAAATACATGGGTTTAAGAGCGTTGGTAAGTGCCGCTCTTGCCCCCCTCTTTATACTCTAGCTGGATAGCCCCAATCACCATGCTTTTATCTAAAGATTTGACCATGTCATAAATGGTTAAAAGCCCCACACTCACACCCGTGAGCGCCTCCATTTCCACGCCAGTTTGCCCATGGTATTTCACGCGCACCTGCACAACAAGGGCGTGTTCTTGGGGCTGTTCTAAAACCTCTACAGCGATATTAGAAAGATTGAGGGGGTGGCACATGGGGATGAGCGCGCTGGTTTGTTTAGCCCCCATGATTGCGGCGATCACAGCGGTTTGAATCACCGGACCTTTTTTAATTTGGTTGTCTAAAACCGCCTTGTAAGCCTGCGCCCCCATGCTGATCTTGCCACTAGCAAGGGCGATTCTTAGGGTGTCAGGCTTGGGGCTCACATCGACCATGTTAGGGTTATTGTGGGTGTCTAGGTGGCTAAGGGCAACTCCCCTATCTAAGACATTGCACACCTCAGACCCCCGCTTACTAGGGGCTTGCAAACTTAGCTTATGATTTGGGTTATGATTGTTCTCTAAATCCACCTCTTTTGGGGTGCATAATGCAAACTCTCTAAGCCCGGTGATTTGTCCTTTTGAGCGCACATAGGCAATTTTAAGAATGCCTTTGGCTTGCAACTCGTCAAGGTATTTGTAGATGGTGTTACGGCTGAGTTTGAGGGTTTTACAAAGGTATTCGGTTGTGATCTGCCATGTGCTGGGCAGGGCATTGATGAGCACTACAAGCCCTAATGCTTGGGCACTCAAGCCAGAGTTCAAAACGATGCCGTTGGGTATGGAGGTGTAGTTGGTGGTGGGCTTAAACTTGGCGATCATTAAAAACTCCTTTGAATTGGTTGAAGATAGGGACTAGACTATGGCTAGCTTGGGGCAAGTAGCGCGCATAGGTGCTCGTGATATGTGCATTTCTCTATGCCTTAATTGGGCGGAACACTTGGATATGCTCTGTGTTGCCCTCAATATAGCCCCCCCCGATCAAGTCAATGCAATAGGGGATAGCTGGGAAAACCGCCTCTAAGCATTCTCTAATGCTCTTGGGTTTGCCGGGCAAATTGACAATCAAGCTTGAGCCCCTAATGCCCGCTGTTTGCCTAGATAAAATCGCTGTGGGGACATACCTTAGGCTGGTGGCACGCATTAATTCCCCAAAGCCGGGCAACATTTTAGAACACACCGCCTGCGTAGCCTCTGGGGTTACATCTCTAGGGGCTGGACCTGTGCCCCCTGTGGTTACAATGAGATCGCAACCACACACATCGCTAAGTTCAATCAAGCTCTCTTGAATCAAGTCCTGTTCATCGGCGATCAGGCGGTATTCAAACACCAAAGGATTAATGATATACTCGCTTAAAACCTCTTTAATCGCCCCCCCGCTCACATCCTCATAGACCCCACTACTCGCCCGATCGCTACTGACCACAACCCCGATTTTAATGCTCTCCACCAACCCCCCTTAAGCCAACAGCCCGCTACCCCTCAAAGGGTGGCTTCTCTCTTTGGCATAAACACGCTGGTTGTCCAGCAGATCGTATTTCCAAATCGGTGCGTTGTGCTTGAAGTCTTCAATAAAATCCACATACAAGGCTAGGGCGGCTTTGCGGTGCTCTGAGATCAGACCCACCATGTAAGAAGTTTGCAAAACCGGCACATCGCCCCTTGAATGCGCCATTTTTAAGAGCACCTCTTGCAAGAGCGCGCGTTCTTGCCACGCACCAAACCACGCTTGCAACAAGGGTTCATGTATATCAAAACTCAACCCTTGAAAATTTGGGCTTTGGGGGCGCACCACCCCACTAAACACACATAAAGCCCCCGCCCCTTTTAATCTGCACTCTTGCTCCCAACGCACATAAAGAGCAGAACCATCTAACGCACCCTCAAAAATTTCTAGCATTCAACCTCCGCACACGGGGGGCAAGACCATCACCCTATCCCCATCTCTAAGCGGTGTGTGCAAGTCCTCTACCAAAACATCATTCACGCTGATTGCGCTCATAGCCAGCCACGGGCGCACATTCTCTTTTTCTTGCAAAATAGCTCTAAGCCCGTGCAAATCGC
The DNA here is from genome assembly GCA_000263275.1 of Helicobacter bizzozeronii CCUG 35545. Lineage (GTDB taxonomy): Bacteria > Campylobacterota > Campylobacteria > Campylobacterales > Helicobacteraceae > Helicobacter > Helicobacter bizzozeronii. The sequence goes on from CAGP01000008.1 coordinate 38,095, forward strand.
AAATATCCAAGTGCATGCTCTCCTCTTTGATTGGACCCAAAAACTCCACGCAAACCATCAATTCTCCTTAAAAAATTACCTTAGAATAGCAAAATTTTCCGTGTTTTTAGCTAATAACGCCTTAGTAATTTTTTGCGTTGCACATCTTTTAAAATCTCTTCGGATATGCGGTTAATGTCTTGAGAAGCCAATAGAGAATCGCGCGCAATGGCGATATTGCTCTTGGTGTCTTTTTTAAACTCCTCTAAGGATTGGTTGATAAATTCCACCTCTTGGGCTTGGTTTTGGATACTCGCTGAAGTGTCTGAAATGCTTTGCACCAGCACATTAATATTGCTCTCTATCTCGCTCAAAGATTTTTGTGTGCGTTCAGCTAGCTTTCTGACCTCATCAGCCACCACCGCAAAGCCGCGCCCATGTTCGCCCGCCCGGGCCGCTTCAATAGCCGCATTTAAAGCCAGCAAATTAGTTTGATCGGCAATGTCTCTAATGATCTCCACGATATTTTTAATGTCTTGCCCTTGTTGGATCACCTCTTGGGTTTTTTGCGCCACCTCTGTAATGCCACTGGTGATCCCAGCGATGCTCACGATGGTTTTATCTAAGCTATTATTTTGGCTGGTCGCAATTTCATTGAGGCGATCCACGCAACCATTTAAGATCACCACCTTGCCATCGAGTTCCTTAGCAAACCCCGCTGAAGTGTTTAGCATGCGTCTTGTTTCATGCACAAGACCATCTACGACCTTCTCAATATGCCCGCTTGCTCCGGGGATGCCCTGTCTAAAGTCATATTGGCTATAACGCTCAAAAGCATCGTTGATTGTTTTCATGTGCATGCCGATGTTTTTTTGCATATAGAGAATGATATTGTTCAGGTTTTTCTTTAGGGCGATCAAAGAGGGGTTATTAGGCTCTGCATCCACGGTTTGGCTAAAATCCCCCTCCTCGACCCTAGAGGCGACTTGGATACTATTTTCTACAGATTGTTCGTCTTGCAAAATGGTTTTTTGGATTTGTTGGATATTTTGGTTGATATTGGCTTGCATTTTGCCCAAATCATCCTGACTCTTGGCTGGGATCAGCTTGATTTGATCGGCTGAGATTTCATGGCGTAAAATCTTAAAGAAGTTGTCCAAATTTTGGGACACCGCTATAATGCGCTTGGCCATTAAAACATAGAGCAACCAATAGATCACGCCAATCACAACAAACAAGCCGATCACGCCTGTAATGCGGATTGTGAGCTTAATAGAATCAATGTCCCTAAAAACACGCTTCTCACTTCTTACGCCCACGACCGCCCAATGCAAGGGGTTATCATCGACTTTTTCAAGCACTTTGAAGGGATAGATCGCGCCATAGGAGAGTTCTTGATTGACGGTCGAATAGATCCGCAAGACTTGTTTTTGCCCATTTTGGATAAAGGGCAAGCCTTGTTGGGCAAAGTCTTTATTGACCCCCTCCCAAGAACGCCCACGCAATTCATGGTGATTACCACCCACGACCAATAAAGTCCCATCTTGGGCGATCAGATTAAAGGATGTATCCCCGACTCCATAAGATTTGAGCACGGAATCAAAGAGATCGATGTTGATAAAAAGGATGATCGCGCCCTTAAAAATCCCTTGATGATCTCTTAAGGAATAAGCCACATCGATTCCATAGATGACTTGCCCATCATGCATGGTGCGCAAATAGGGCTTACCCAAAACAAGTTTAGAGGTATTTTTGCTGGCGATATATAAGGGATTGTGGTAGAGATCGGGCGTAGTGATGGTGCTAATTTTACCCGAATTGCTCTTATCGACACTAAAACTATAGGAGTTGATTGATTCCCCCTCTGTAGCGATGGATAGGGCATAGACAGCCTGTGTATAGCGCAGATATTCGCTCAGAAAATGTTCCTCAAAATCCAGATCGGCTCGGGTGTTGTTTTTCAATAAAACGGCTTTGATGATGTGCAAACGCACCAAAGCCCGCTCAATGCTGGATTGCACACCCCAGCTCGCATTGCGCACTTGGGCTTGCAAACGATTGAGGGCTTCTGTCTCTAAAATGCGCTCCGCCTTAGAAGAGACAATATAACTCATCGCCACCACCAAGAGCACCAACACCGATCCAATCGCCAATGCCATTTTTGTCCGCAAACTCATTTTTTTAAACATTGCTACTCATCAATTGGATTTCCCAACCCCATGCAATAAATACTATAGCAAATCTTTCTAAAAATTTAAAGACCCCCCTAAGAGCCTAGAGCAAATGCCCCATTTTGTTTTTTTTGGTTTCCAAGTATTCCTTATTATGGCAGTTGCTTTCAACAATAATACTACTGCGTTCAACCCCCACATAAGCCCCAATGGCAGCGATTTTTTGGGGGTTATTGGTCAAAAGCTGGATTTTAGCAATCCCGTAGTGTTTCAAAATATCCCCCACAATGGCATAATCGCGCTCATCATCTTTAAACCCGATCGCCCGATTAGCCTCGATCGTGTCATAGCCTTGATCTTGCAAGGCATAGGCGTTGATCTTGTTAAAAAGCCCAATGCCCCGCCCCTCTTGGCGTAAATAAATCAACATGCCCCCCTGCTCATGTGTGCTAATTTGGCGCATAGCCATCTCCAATTCACCCCCACAATCGCATTTTTGGGAGCCAAAGACATCTCCGGTCAAACACTCCGAATGCACTCTAACAAGGGGCACTTCTAAGAGTTCTTGGGTGAAGACAACCAAATGATCCACTGGCAAGCCCTCTTCTTTATGTTCTTGGAAAGATTGAATCCAAAACATCCCAAACTTTGTAGGGAGTTTGGCGCGGTTTGAAACCTTAACCCGACTATCCATATCAAGCCCTTTATATTTGCAAAATGGGGCACTATGCTAGTACCTAAAGCCCACATTATGGTAAATATTGCCTAACCTTTCTTTAAGCTATTCTTATTCTCTATGCCTAGCATTTTGGTTACGCCCAGATTTTGGAGCACAAAACCAATAAAATCCATGCAGAAAAGCGCAATATGCCCTAAAAGCCTAAAACCTAATAATTTTTTTTGCTGTTTTTGGATGTGCTGGGTAGCGTGGTAGAAAAACTCCCCCACTAAAGGACCCATAGTCGGCGTGCAGATCAAATCTTGCCAGCTAGGGATTTCCACAAAGGCTTCTAGCCCGTATTCCCAAAAAAAAGTTGAGACCAAGAAAGTGAAGAGCACCCCCGCACTCCAGCGATAGCCCGCCACCCTTGATTGCATGTAGTAAATCGCGCCAAAATAGGGGTGCAAGACCCAATTAAAGATGAATAGATCGTCATCAAATTGCGGGCCCAAGCAGACATTATGTATCCAACTTCCCAGCCCAAATTTTTCTTTGCTCCAATGCGTAACACTCTCGGGCATCAAATACAGCCCCACAATGCCCAAAATAAAGCAAATACCCAACAGCCCCACACTCGCACCCAAGTATTTAGACCGGCTATCGGGCACATAGTGTGTGTTCAGAATACCAGAATCCAAACTCTTCAACGCACCTTGAGAGTTCTTCTTAGCAAGCAAATAGCGCAACAAAATATCAATGCCAACCCACGGAGATAAGAGCAATCAACATAACCAGCCTTTTATTTTGGAATCGCCCTAATGATAGCTAAAATTTTAAATAAAATGGCAGAATTGTTTGATACGATCCACTTACAAAACAAATCGATTTGGAGAAAGGCAAGAATGAAACAAACTTGGAGTCATTTATTTTGGGCGCTAGTCGCCATTGTAGGTGCGATCTGTTTGGGCGTTTTGGCTTTGCACAAGGGCGAGAGTATCAACACGCTTTGGCTGGTGTGTGCGGCTATTTGCATTTACTCTTTGGGTTATCGCTTTTATAGCCATTTTATTGCCTACCGGGTGCTCTGCCTTGATGATAAACGCGCCACGCCGGCATGTGTGCGTAATGATGGGCGTGATTTTGTCCCCACCCACAAGGCGATCACCTTTGGGCATCACTTTGCTGCCATTGCTGGGGCAGGTCCGCTAGTGGGCCCGATTCTAGCAGCCCAAATGGGGTATTTGCCCTCCGTGCTCTGGATTTTAATTGGGAGTGTTTTGGGGGGCTGTGTGCATGATTTTGTGGTGCTCTTTTGCTCCATGCGGCGGGGTGGGAAGTCTTTGGGCGAAATGGTCAAAGATGAAATGGGTCCGCTGGTGGGTTGGTTCGCACTCTTGGGGATACTAGGAATCATGATCATCATCATTGCCATTTTGGCCATGGTGGTCGTTAAAGCCCTAGCACATTCGCCATGGGGGCTCTTTACGATTGCGATGACCATTCCCATTGCTATTGTGATGGGGCTTTACATGCGTTTTTTGCGCACCCGTGTTTTAGAGAGTTCGCTGTTGGGTTTTGTGCTTTTGATGTTGGCAATTTATTATGGCAAGGTGGTGGCTAATGATCCCACCCTAGCCTCTTATTTTACTTTGAGTGAGGGCACGCTAGCTTGGTGCATCATCGCCTATGGCTTCATCGCTGCCATTTTGCCCGTGTGGTTTTTATTAGCCCCTAGGGATTACTTGAGCACCTTTTTAAAAATCGGGGTGATTTTGATCTTAGCAGGGGCGATTATCATTGTCGCTCCACCCTTGCAAATCCCCAAGATCACCCACTTTGTTGATGGGAGCGGTCCGGTTTTTGCCGGCGCACTCTTCCCTTTTTTGTTTATCACCATTGCTTGCGGGACCATTAGCGGTTTCCATGCCTTGATCGCCTCAGGGACCACGCCTAAAATGATCGCCAAAGAGAGCCATGCGCGCTTGGTGGGCTATGGCTCCATGCTGATGGAATCCATTGTGGCGATCATGGCATTGCTCATGGCTGCCATTTTACACCCCGGGCTTTATTTCGCCATCAATGCCCCGGCTAGCACCATTGGCACGGATATAGAACAAGCGGCTAAGGTGATTAGTTCATGGGGTTTTTCCATTAGCCCCCAAGAGATCGAACAGATCACCAAAAACATCGGCGAACACAGCATTTTAAGCCGCACAGGGGGCGCGCCCACCTTTGCTATTGGGCTGAGCATGGTTGTCTATCAGCTTTTAGGCGATCCTAGTGTGATGGCCTTTTGGTATCACTTTGCGATCCTTTTTGAAGCCCTCTTCATCCTCACAGCTGTGGATGCGGGCACACGGACCGCGCGTTTTATGATCCAAGATATTTTAGGGCATCTTTATAAGCCCTTGGGCAATACGGAGTCCTATGGGGCGGGTATCTTTGCGACTTTGGTTTGCGTGGGGTTGTGGGGGTATTTTCTCTACCAAGGCACCATCGATCCGTAAGGGGGGGATTTACACCCTTTGGCCCCTATTTGGCGTGAGTAACCAAATGTTAGCGGGCATGGCACTCTTGCTGGCTACAACCATTTTATTTAAAATGCAACGCTTCAAATACGCATTGGTAACAGCCATTCCAGCCAGCTTAATTTTGGGGATCACCTTTTATAGCGGGGCGTTAAAGGTTTTGCCCAAAGGCTCTGATAGCGTGTTAAACCATGTTTCCCATGTCGCCACCGCCCAAATCTTAAGGGAGAAACTGGCTAGCACCACCGATCCCAAGCAAATTAGCCAACTCAAACAGGCGATCACCAATCACACCATCGATGCGATTTTGTGCGTGTTTTTCATGCTGGTTGCTTTTTTGGTTTTGGTGGCTAGTGTGCGCATTTGCTACCGGGCTTATAAGGGACAGATCAGCCCGCCCTTAGCCGAGTCGCCCTTTGTGGCTGTGTCTTAATTTTAGACATGCTAGAATAAAATAAAAAAGGCGTGAGAATGGAACTGCATAACAGCGATACCGATGTGCAAAAATTCTTGGATTTTTGCAAAGAAAAAGAAGTTGAGTTTGTGGATTTTAGATTCACCGATGTTAAGGGCACGTGGAATCACATGGGCTATTCGTTTTCCAGCGTGGATAAGGATTTGTTGCAACAGGGCATTCCCTTTGATGCGAGTTGTTTTAAGGCATGGCAGAGCATTGACAAGTCAGACATGATCTTACAGCCCGATTTGATTCGCTACTTCATTGACCCCTTTAGCGCAGATATTACCGCTGTGGTGTTTTGCGATGTGTGGGACATTTACAAGCAACAAGAATATGAAAAATGCCCGCGCGTGATTGCCAAGCGCGCTTTAAAGCACTTGCGCCAATTAGGGGTGGGGGATATTGCCTATTTTGGGGCAGAAAATGAATTTTTTATTCTTTGATTCGATCAAAATGAAAGGCGATGTGAATTGCCAATACTACGAGATTGATAGCGAAGAGGGGGAATGGAATCGGGATCGCTCTTTTGGAGGGGGGGGTGGAATTTTGGGCACCGCACTGGGCGTAAGGGCGGGTATTTGCCCACACCCCCCACAGATACCATGATGGATTTGCGCGCTGAGATTGTCAAGGTGCTTAACCAAGTGGGGTTAGAAACCTATGTCGTCCATCACGAGCTAGCCCAAGCGCAAGGGGAGATCGGCGTGCGTTTTGGGGATTTGGTTGAAGCAGCAGATAATATCCAAAAGCTTAAGTATGTGGTCAAAATGGTCGCCCATCTCAATGGCAAAAGCGCGACTTTCATGCCCAAGCCCTTATATGGGGATAATGGGAGTGGCATGCACACCCATGTGAGCATTTGGGAAAAGGGCGAAAACCTCTTTTGTGGGGATGTCTATAAAAATCTTAGCCAAATGGCGTTGCACTTTTTAGGCGGGGTGTTGGAGCATGCCCGCTCCTTAGCCGCTTTCACTAATGCCTCTAGCAACTCTTATAAACGCTTGATCCCCGGGTATGAAGCCCCCTCGATTTTGACCTACTCGGCGCAAAATAGGAGTGCAAGCGTGCGTATTCCTTATGGGGTGAGTGGGAAAGCCACCCGTTTTGAATTGCGCTTCCCAGATAATTCCTCTAACCCCTACTTGGCGTTTGCGGCGATTTTAATGGCGGGGCTAGATGGGATTCATAAAAAGAGCGATCCGGGCGCGCCGATGGATATTAACCTATTCACCCTAACCCTAGATGAGATTAGGGATCGAGGGATTCGCCAGCTCCCCCACACCTTGCGCAGTGCTTTAGAGGAGATGCTCGCCCACAAAGATTATTTGAAAAAGGGCGAGGTTTTTACCGAAGAGTTTATCCAAGCTTACCAAAGTTTCAAATTCAAATCTGAGGTCTTCCCTTGGGAGAGCAAGCCCCATCCCTTTGAGTTTGAAACCACCTATTCGTGCTGATGAGAAGAAGACGGGGCAGTTCTTTTAGGGACAGCCATAATAAACTCAAGTTGCTCATGCGTCTTATTCGGATCGCCACCCGTTTATTCAAAAAATAAAAAGGATCGTGCATGCCCTATCCCCTCTTAGCCTTTGCACTCGCTCTTGTATTCTATGGGTGCAAGCATGCCCCAGCCCCTAGCAGTGAGGTTACCTTTTCTTACTACGAAGAGAGCGAAAAACAACAGCCTAAAAACCATCTTTTGATTTTATTAGCCCCTATGGAGATTAGTTTTAGCTCTAATGTGCCTGAGAGCATGCAAAAGGAGTTTAAAGCCTCCATGTTGGATCAAATCCAAGGCATTTTAGAAAAACGCGGGTTTTCTGTGGAGGTAGTGGGTCAAAAACCCACACCCCAGCAAGCTAGTAAGGGCTATGTGATTGTGCGCATCACCGGTGCCATTGATGTTTTGGAGGAACTGGACATGAGCATTTTTAAGAAAAAAAGACAATGGCATTGGCAAGCGCAACAAAAAACTTATCCATGGGTTTTTTAGAGCTCAGACTCTTAGAGCCCAAGAGTCAAAAGGTGCTCCAAATGAGTGCGCTAGAATTGCCCGGCTACCAAATTAAGACCGATGTTACTATCCAGCAACAACGCACCACGGGGGGGGGGTTTATGCCCACCAGCGTGGTAACACCCGTGCATGGCAGTGGGTTTGATAGCCATGTCTATCAAATTTTACTGCAAATTTACACACAAGGTGTGAGCAAGATCAGCCACGAACTCACCTTGCAAAAACTAGAGCAAGAAAAATACTTGATTCAAAAAGCCAAACAAGCACCTTAAGGAGCGCGGCTACTTTATTCACCTTTTATTGCTAGAATACGCCCTTTAGTGATAATTATGGAGGCTGTATGGCAATCATTGGTAAATTAAACTCGCTAGAGACACTTTTTAGCAAAACCCTAGAGCTAGAGACTCTCTATGGGTATTTGGCTAGCATGTTGGACACCAACCACCCCCACCACCAAAGCTTAATCCAACAACAAAGCGAATCGCAAAGGCAGGACATCGCACATGGCATGCATGCCATGCATATTGCCTACAAGCCCTTAGGGGGCGTGCTAGAAACCCACCGCACCTATATTGATTTTTGCCTTGTGGTGCGTGGGCGTGAGATTTTAAACTTAAGCGATTCTAGTGATTTGAGCATTCAAGAGGGCTATGATAGCGTGCTAGACAAGCAAACTTACCACAATGGCGGGCATAGCCTAGAAATCTTGCTACAAGCTGGCTGGTTAGCCATCTTATTCCCCACAGATGCGCACACCACCAGCCCCCACCCCCAATCTTTGGACTTGGTGCATAAAGTCGTGGCTAAAGTGCCTGCCAATCTTGTTAAATTAAAGCTCTAAACATGAAACTTTGCGCTTTTGTTTTCTGTATCGCCCCCCTATGTGCGGGCACTTTGGAGGGGATTTACCAAACCCAAGCTTTTTTGTATATGAAAGCCTCTTATGTGGAATTTTTTAAGTATGAGGACAAGTATTACGCTTATGGGATTGCCAATGTGGATGGCTCGCCGGCTAGAAAGGATATTTACAACAAAAACCCTGCTTTGCGCGATCGTAGCGATAAGGGCGTGGTGTTCTTATACAACTTACAACATGTCTACGATGACACCTATAAAGGCGGGCGGGCGTATAATTTTTACGATGGACGGACCTATTATGTGCAAATCCACCAAAAGAAAAACGGGGACTTAAAGTTTTTACCCAGTTTGGATCGGCGTGGATTCTTTGGCAAGACTTTTACTTGGAAAAAGCTTGATGAAAACTACCTCAAAGAGCACAATATCACCAGACCTAATTTTTTTGAAGTGCTAGAAACCCTCAAACAGATCCCCCAAGACCGATAAGTTCTAAGGCAATCTTAACCGCATTGGTGGCTGCGCCCACACGCAACTGATCGGCAACGCACCACAGGTGTAGCATGTGTGGGTTATGCAAATCATCGCGAATGCGCCCCACAAAGCTTTGATCTTTATGGCTAGCAATTAGGGGGGTGGGGTAGCTAGAGGTGGTGGGCTCATCGAGCACCACGACATTGGGGGCTTGCTTTAAAAGTTCCCTAGCCTCTAGGGCACTCACGGGTTTTTCAAAACTAATACTCAAACTCTCGCTGTGGCTTCTAAGCACGGGGACACGCACACAAGTCGCGCTAATGGGGAAGTTGGCATGCATGATCTTGTGGGTCTCTTGCACCATTTTCATCTCCTCTTTAGTGTAACCTGAGGGCAAAAAGACATCAATTTGGGGGATCACATTAAAGGCGATGGGGTGGGGGAAGGCACTATTAGGGGCATTAGAATCCTTGATTTGTTCTTGTAACTGGTAAATGCCCTTTTTGCCCGCCCCGCTCACAGCCTGATAAGTGCTCACATCGACTCGTGCGATTTTAAAAGCGTGGTGCAAGGGGTTTAAAACCTGCACCATTTGGATCGTGGAGCAATTTGGGTTAGCAATGATAGAGCGTGGGCAGTTTTGCAAGTCTTTAGCATTGACCTCTGGGACCACTAGGGGGACATCTGCTTGCAAGCGGAAAAAGCTCGTGTTATCAACCACCACCGCGCCATTTTGGACCGCATAAGGGGCAAAAACCTCGCTCACACCCTTACCCGCACTAAAAAAGGCAATATCGATCTGTTCTTGGCTAAAAAAAGCTTGGGTGGTCTCTAAAATGGTGTGATCCTCCCCAAAGGCGCGAATCTTCTTGCCCGCACTCTTGGCACTGGCTAGTGCAAAAAAAGAGCCCACCGGAAAAGCGCGCTCCTCTAAGACTTTAATGATCTCCTCACCCACCGCCCCGCTTGCGCCCACTAAAGCAATGTTATATGTTTTCATTCTTTCACCATCGCCAAAGCTTTTAGGAAACTCAAATGATTCACTTGTAACCCCGTTGTCATGTTTTTGAGTGTCAAACTCTCCTTTTGCACCTCCTCCTCGCCCAAAACCACCACAAACTCATGCCCTTTTTTGGTTGGCATAGCTAAAGGGTTTTTTTAACTTGCCAATTTCAGGGTAGAGCTCGGTATTGACCTCACTTTGCCTAAAATTCTGCGCCACTTGGCTAGCATAGACAAAATGCGAGGGGTGCATGCACACCACCAACACCCGTGCGCTGGTGGATTTGCTCTCCACCAACTCCAATTCCTCCAAAGCCACCAACAAGCGATCCAAGCCAATAGAAGCCCCCACCCCGGGCAGGTTTTGCGTGCTAAAACTCTTAGAGAGGTTATCATAACGCCCCCCCGAGCACACACTGCCTAAGCTGGTGAGCTGGTTGAGCGTGGTTTCATAGACCATACCCGTATAATAACCCAAGCCCCGTGCAATGGAAAAATCCACCTTGAAGTGATCGGGATTAATATCTAGGGCTAATAAGAGGGCAAATAAACTCTCTAGCTCCTCTAAGCCCTCCTTGAGGGTGGCATTGTAGCTTTTCAAGTGATCTACGCATTTGAAAAACTCTAGGCTATCCTCCTCTTGCTTGGTGTTGATGATGTTTAAAAACTCTTTAAAATCAATCTTAGGAAAATGGGCGTTAAGCTCTAAGAGCACCCCCTCCTGCCCGATTTTGCCTAGCTTGTCAATCACCCTTAAAAGCGTGTGGGTGTCCTCTTGGGCGTGCAAGCCAAAATGTTGGCACAGCCCGTTTAAAATTTTGCGGTGGTTGATCCACACGCTAAATTCCTCTAAATCTAGGGCTCTCAAACCCGCAATGATCACTTGGATGATCTCGCTATCACAAAGAATGCTATGACTCCCAATAAAATCAAAATCACATTGCGTAAATTCCCGGTAACGCCCCTTTTGGGCACGCTCACCTCTAAAAACATTCCCAATTGCATAACGCTTAAAGGGCAAACCTAGGCTAGAATGGTGCTGGGCGATGAAACGGGCTAGGGGCAAGGTTTGATCAAAACGCAAAGCCACTTCACGCTTGCCATGATCTTTAAAGCGGTAGATTTCTTTTTGAATCTCCCCTTGTTCTTGGGTGAGGATGTGGGCGTATTCTAAATGTGGAGTCTCAATGGGCACAAAACCAAAACTTCTAAACACATGGGCTAATTTGTCCAGCACCGCTCCCTTTGCCATCGCCTCTTTAGGGAGTCTGTCTTTAAAGCCACTCAGAGTTTTAGGGGTGATCATGGGATTCCTTTATTAAGATAGATGCATTATAGCAATTTTTAGGATTCTTTAGGGCTTAAAACTTGGGGGTGATCCCTAGCTCTTGGGCTAAGAATTTAGCGGTGTGACTCTTGCTTTTGGCGTGGTTTTTGGCAAGTTCTAGGGGTGTGCCCTGAGCGGTGATCTGCCCGCCCAAATCGCCCCCCTCAGGTCCCATATCAATGATGTAATCGGCATTTTTAATCACATCTAAGTTATGCTCAATCACAATCATGGAGTTACCCAACTCCACCAACGAGTGCAAGACATTAATTAAAAGTTGCACATCTTCAAAGTGTAGCCCAGTGGTGGGTTCATCTAAAATATACAGAGTCTTGCCCGTGTCCTTGCGGCTCAACTCCTTAGCTAATTTGATGCGTTGGGCTTCCCCCCCACTTAGGGTCGTGGCATTTTGCCCCAAAGTGATATAACCCAAGCCCACCGCCTTTAGAGTCTGTAATTTGGTGGCAATCTTGGGGATTTTGGCAAAAAACTCTAGGGCTTCCTCCACACTCATACGCAACACATCGGCAATGGATTTCCCCCTAATCTTGATCTCTAGGGTTTGGGGGTTATATTTGCTCCCCTTGCAGCTATCGCATTGCACCAACACATCGGGCAAAAAGTGCATTTCAATTTTAATATCCCCCTCCCCATGGCATTTTTCACACCGCCCGCCCTTGACATTGAAACTAAAACGACTCGCGCTATAGCCCAGTATTTGCGCCTCCTTGCTCATCGCAAAGAGATCGCGAATCTCATCCATCACCCCCGTATAAGTGGCGGGGTTAGAACGGGGGGTTTTGCCAATGGGGGCTTGATCCAAATAGATCACCTTGTCTAGGTGCTCTAGCCCCACCACCTCCACGCTCCCCACCGCCTTTTTTTTGGGCGTGATTCAAGCATTCCTTGACAATGGGCAAGAGAGTTTGCAAGATGAGCGAACTTTTCCCACTCCCGCTCACCCCGCTCACGCACACAAAACGCCCTAAGGGGATTTTCACCCGTAGGTTTTTGATGTTGTGGATAAACACACCTTTAAGCTCTAAAAAGAGCGTTTTTGTGCTGGGGGCTTTTGTGGGGCGTGTGATTTGTTTAGCCCCGCTCAAATAAAGGGCGGTGGGGTGGGTGCTTTGTAGCAAGCGATCCACACTCCCGCTAAAAACCACCTCCCCGCCGTATTTGCCCGCCCTAGGTCCAATATCCACCACAAAATCGGCTTGCTGGATCGTCTCTCTGTCATGTTCGACCACAATTAAGGTATTGCCCTTTTTTTGCAAATTCTTTAAGGTTTTAATGAGCTTGAGCGTGTCTTTTTCATGCAAGCCAATACTGGGTTCATCAAGCACATACAAAACACCGGTTAGCCCGCTCCCAATCTGGCTAGCAATGCGGATTCGCTGGCTCTCCCCCCCGCTTAAGGTGCGTGCATCTCTGCCCAAACTCAAATAACCCAAGCCCACATCCACCAAGAAAAACACCCGCTCCAAGATTTCTTTTAAAATCGGGGTGGCGATGCGTTGGTTTTGGGGGCTAAGATAGGCAAAATGATCCGGGTTATTAAAAAAAATCATAAACGCTATGAATGGGCATGTCTAGCAAGTCAGCGATATTATGCCCAGCCACCCGCACGCCTAAAGATGCGCCCTTGAGGCGATGCCCATGGCAGACACTGCATGGCTTTTCGCTCATGTATTGGTTGAGATCGCGTGTGTCTTTGAAAATGTCATAGGCAATTTGGATCACCCCCTTCCAAGGGCGTTTGAGTTGGCTTTGCCGCCATGTAAAACAAATTTCTGTCCCATTGCCATAGAGCAAAGCCTCTTGCTGGGTGGTGCTCAAATCCTTAAAAGGCACGCTAGGATCGATTTTATTAGCCACACAAAAGCCCTCAAAGAGAGCGTTATAATAGTTGTGGTTCCAAAAAAAGGCTTTTTTTGATGTGCTCGGTGGGCAAATTGGGGTCTAGGATTTTTTGGGTATCTAAACTTAGTTTGCTCCCCAAACCCGCACACGCCTCGCATGCCCCCTTAGGGGAGTTAAACGAAAAGCTCAAGGGTTCGAGCACCTCAAAGCTCACCTTACACTTAAAACAAGCCAAATGCTCGCTATAGTGCATGCTTTTTTTGCCCTCTGTGTCCATCACCTCCACCTCCCCAAAACTCTCCGCTAAAGCCTTTTCTAGCGCGCTGGCTAGGCGGGCATGGTTTTCTAGGCTTGCTTGCAAGCGATCCAGCACGGCTTTAATGGTGTGTTTCTTGCTCTTGGCAAGCTCGATGGGTTCATCTAAGCGCACCAGCACGCCATCAATGTAGGCGCGCACAAAGCCCTTTTGGCGCAAATGCGCAATCTTGTCAGTAAAACTACCCTTTTTATCCCTAATGATGGGGGCTAGAACAATAATATTGGTGTCTTTAAAATCTTGCAAGACCTGCTCTAAAATGTCGCCCACGCCCATGGAGGCAATGGACGCGCCACACAAATGGCAATGTTGTTGCCCCACCCGTGCAAAGAGGAGGCGTAAGTAGTCGTAAATCTCCGTGATCGTGCCCACGGTGGAGCGTGGGTTCTTGCTCGTGCTCTTTTGATCGATGGCTACAGCCGGAATCAAGCCCTCGATTTTATCCACAGCGGGCTTGCCCACCTTGTCTAAAAATTGGCGTGCATAACTGGAGAGCGATTCCAAATAACGCCTTTGTCCCTCCGCATAGAGGGTATCAAAAGCCAAAGTGGATTTGCCCGATCCGCTCAAGCCCGTAAAAACGATGAATTGGTTTTTGGGGATTTCGAGGTTAATATTTTTGAGATTATTTTCCCGCGCACCATAGATTTGAATTTTGTCTAACAAGCTTTCTCTTTGCAACCGATAAATTTTTGGAACGCTTATTATACAGAATTTGCAAATCAATCACTTTAAGCATAAAAAAAAATATAAAATTCTTGTTTTATGAGAGGAAACATGGTATGATTGGAACTTAAGTTCAACTTTTTTTATGGTGTATAAAGGATAAGAATGAGAAAGTTTTTACTGGGGGTGCCTCTAGTTTTGGGCGTGGCGAGCAGTGGCTTGATGGCGGAGAAGGGCGGTGGCTTTATTGGAATCAACTACCAAGTTGGACAGGGTAGGATGAACACCGGTCTTTACACGAACAACAATTATTCGCCGGGAATGTGGCATTTGAACAAACAGAACGATGTTGTAGGAAATGAAAACTGGCAAGGCACAAACATTAGCTGGCATGGCAAATATGCCAATGGCGCGATGAATGGTTTTGGTTTCTTGGCTGGGCAGAGTTTCTTTTTTAAACCCCTCAATGCCAAGACTGCGTGGCTAGGTGTGCGCTACTATGGCTTTTTTGACTATGGGTATGCGCATTTGGGGCGGCAACTGAGTTTGCCAACTACAGTAGGTGGGTCTATTTATAATGGCAGTGTCGATCTGAGCATGGTTGCTTATGGTGTGGGCACGGATTTAATGGGCAACTTCTTTGATCGTGAAAATGCTAGCGTGGGGGTCTATGGGGGCTTTGCCATCGGGGGGAATGCATGGCAAGTGAATAAAGCAACTCTGCAGGCATGGCAAGATGCATTGATGGCTAGTAATACGGGCAATGTCGGTAAGCCCAGCCATGGGAATTTTAATGTGTGGTTGAACTTTGGCTTTAGGGCCAATATCCACAAACACAATGGCATTGAGTTGGGCGTGAAGATCCCCATGTTGGTCAATAAGTTCTTAAAAACCGCTGGGGGGCAATACTACAGCCTCAAACGGGACTACTCTGTCTATCTAGGCTACCTCTACACTTTTTAATCTCCACTCACTTTTTTAGTTTTGCTTGGTTTGCCCACGCTTGGGCTTGCCTAGGTTTGTCTAGGTTTTCTTTTGGGTGTGCATGAGCACTTTAATGAGGGTGGTGAAAAGAATGCCCTCAAAAATGGCGGCTAATAAGAAGGAATAGTAGGTATTTTGGTTGATCGCCCCCACACGCAAGCCCACGCTAGCGGTGGTTACTAGAAATGTCAAGGGCATAGAGGCGCTGAGCGCAAAGGCCAAAGTGTTTTTGAGGCTATTAGCAAAGTGCGCCCTAAAGAGCGTGAAGCTTGCCACCAAGTGCAAACCCACCATCGCACACACCACCAAGCACGCATGGTAGATGAGCTTGGGGTTGTCTAAAACCAGTTTAAGGTCCAAAGTGGAGCCCACATGGATAAAAAAGAGGGGCACAAAAAAAGCCAAAACCAATATCATTCAACTTGTCAAATAATTCGTGTTTGTGGGGGAAGAAGGTCGCCACGATCGTCCCAGCCAAAAACGCCCCTAAGACCATTTCCAGTTTCAGCCATGCCACAAGACCTATCAAACTAAAAAAAGAGCATGATGGCAAAGCGGATATCTTGGTTAGCCTGATCGGTTGTGGGCATGATAAAGGATTTGAGACCCGGGAACCACCAAAACAGAATGTTAAAAATCTGCATCAAAGCAATGATCGCACCCAAAAAAAGCAATAAAATACCCAAAGTCTTGTAAAGTTCTAGCCCCAAGCCATGCAAGTAAATCCCATCCACGATCACCAATAAAATAATGCTGGTTAGCTCGCCTAGCACGCCCACTTTAAGCACCAAATCCAGCCATGGCAATTCTTTGCCATAATCGCGCACCAAGGTCATGATCATCCCTAAGCTCACAATGGGTAGGGCGATGATGTAGAGGGCGGAGAGTTTGGCACTCAGTGTGATGGCTGAAGAGAGGGCGTAGAGAATGCCAAAATAACACAGGTATTTTTTTTAGCAAGGCTCTATTGATCTGCCTAAACATGTGCAAATCCACTTCCATGCCACCCAAAAACATCAAAAACAAAAACCCCACTTCAGCCATCACGCCAAAACTGGGATTGGGTGTGAATAAACCAAAATAGACCCCCAAAGCCCCAAAGGCAATTTCTAAAACCGCCACGGGCATTTTAACCAAACGACTCACATAGGGGACTAGCACAATTAAGGGCGTGATGATGGTTAGGATAAAAAGATCATGCATGGCGCAAGCCTAGTGCTTTTAAAAGGGCTTTAGGGTAGAGTTGGTGCTCTAGGGCATGTACTCTTTGGGTGAAACTCTCCAGCGTGTCGTTAGGCTCTCTTGTTAGGCTCTCTTGTAAAATAATGGGACCCCCGTCTAATTCCTCTGTTACCCAATGCACGCTCACACCCATGCCCTCTTGACTTTCAAAACTCTTTTTAATCGCATCTTTGCCCTTGTGGTGGGGTAAAAAAGAGGGGTGGATATTGAGGGTGGGGTAGTGTTGGACAAATAGAGGGCTTAAAATTTTCATGTAACCAGCCAGCAAGATCACATGGCAGCGCACGAGGGACTGCATCAATTCCTCTTCACTAGAAACTACCACGCAAGGGATACCCAGTTTCTCACAACGCACAAGACCATGTGCTTTGGGGTTATTGCTCGCACACAGAGCCACATTTAAAATGAGGGGTTGGCGATTTGAGATACGCCAAAAGGGTTTTTGGTGCAACTGCTCAATGAGATTTTGCATATTCGATCCATTCCCGCTAAATAAAATCCCCACATGCACCAACGAGGAGGGCAGATGATCCATAAAAGCCACTCTGTTTGCCACGCCACCCATACAAAATCCTTAAATTTTTTTCGCATTTTAACATGTTTATTAGAAAAGCAAGAAGCCACGAAACGGGCTATTTTGTGCTATAATCCCAGTTTCAACATTAAATTTTATGGAGTTTTTATGTCCCAAAAACATGCGTTCCAAACCGAGATCAAGCAACTTTTAGATTTAATGATTCACTCTCTTTACTCCAATAAAGAAATCTTTTTGCGTGAGCTCATCTCCAATGCCTCCGATGCCCTAGATAAACTCAATTACCTCGTGATCAGCGATGAAAAATACAAGCAACTAGATTTTGTGCCCCAAATCCACTTGAGTTTTGATGACAAGGCAAAAACCATCACCATTAGCGATAATGGCATTGGCATGGACGAATCTGAGCTCATCTCCCATTTAGGCACGATCGCCAAATCGGGCACCAAGAGCTTTTTATCGCATTTGAGCGGGGATCAAAAGAAAGACAGCGCATTGATTGGGCAATTTGGCGTGGGCTTTTACTCTAGCTTTATGGTGGCGCATAAAGTCGTGGTGCAAAGTAAAAAAGCCCTAGACACACAGGCTTATGCGTGGATCAGCGATGGGCAGGGCGAGTATGAAATTAGCCCCTGTGTCAAAGAGGGGATAGGCACAGAAATTAAGCTTTTTTTAAAAGAAGAAGAGGGCAAGTTTGCCAGCCGTTGGGAGATCGAGCATATTGTTAAAAAATATTCTGAGCATATCCCTTTCCCCATTTTCCTCAGCTACACAGAAAGCAAATTTGAGGGCGAGGGGGAGAATAAAAAGGAAGTGCAAGAGGACAAATGCACGCAAATTAATAGCGCAAGCGCGCTTTGGCGCATGCATAAAAACGAGCTCAAAGAGGAGGACTACAAAGAGTTTTATAAAAGCTTTGCACATGATAATAACGAGCCCTTGAGCTGGATTCACAACAAAGTTGAGGGGCATTTAGAATACAGCACCCTTTTTTATATCCCCAGCACCGCCCCCTTTGATTTATACCGCGTGGATTACCAATCGGGCGTGAAACTCTATGTCAAGCGGGTTTTCATCACCGACAATGATAAGGAGTTATTGCCCCAATATTTGCGTTTTGTGCGTGGGATCATCGATAGCGAGGATTTGCCCTTGAATGTGAGCCGTGAGATTTTACAACAAAATAAAATTCTAGCCAATATCAAAAGCACTTCCACTAAAAAAATCCTAGCCGAGATCGAACGATTGAGCCAAGAGGAGGAGACTTATAAAAAGTTTTACCACCCCTTTGGGCGTGTGCTTAAAGAGGGCTTGCACCATGATTTTGAAAACAAAGATAAAATCTTAGACTTGTTGCGTTTTGCTAGCTCTAAGGGTGCGGATTTTCTCTCTCTAAAAAGCTATAAAGAAAACATGCCAACCGATCAAAAAAAGCATTTACTACATGATTGGGGAGAACTTAGACCTGCTAAAAGCCTCGCCCTTGCTGGAAAAATACGCCCAAAAGGGGTTTGAAGTGCTCTTGATGGGCGATGAGATCGATGCCTTTGTGATCCCTAGCGTGTCAGAATATGCCAAAATCCCCCTAAAAGATGCTGCCTCTAGTGAGACCCTCAAAGAATTAGAGTTAGCCCAAGTGAGCGAGGAGGAAAAACAAGAGTTTAGTCCTGTGGTAGAGGCTTTTAAAGAAGCCCTCAAAGATGAGATTAAAGATGTGGCTCTCTCTAAGGACTTAAACTCGGTCGTGGTGTTGGTCGGGGATGAACAAAATGCCATGATGGCTAATTTGATGCGCCAAATGGGTCAGGAAATCCCTAGCCAGCCTAAGACTTTGGAGCTCAACATCAACCACGCCATCATGCAAAAGCTCAAGGGCATTGAGGATAAAGCCGTGCTTGCAGATGTCGCCCATTTGCTTTTGGATAGTGCCAAACTCTTAGAAAAAGGGGCACTCAAAAACGCCAAAGCCTTTAGCGATCGACTCAACGCTACGATCTTACGCGCTTTTTAATGCGTTTTTTACGCCTAGTCTTTTTAGCCCTGCCCTTGTGGGGTAGCCCGCTTAAGATTGCTAGTGATTTGGGCAACCAACAAGGTTTTTTAGACATTTTGCAACAAGCTTTTAGGCAGGATACTAAACAAGAGATACAATGGGTGGGGATACCCAAGAACCTTTGCACAGCAGACGCTCTATTGGTTTCTAGGTCTGTTTGGCTCTCTTTAAAACTAGAGGGCACGCCTATTTTACAAGAACGCTTGATCTTACTAGGCAATCCTAACACATGGGCTAAACTCCAAGCTAAAACCCCATTAGCGCTTTTAAAAGCCCTCCAAGAGCCCGCCATATCAACACACCTCAAGGTGATGTTAAACACCCTTAAAACCTACCGCCCCGATGACTTGATTTTAATGAGCCAACGGCTGTATTTGCAACAAAAAAACACGGGCAAATTTACCCCCCATTTTGCACCAGCCCCTAAGGATGCGTTATTTTTGGATCAACCCTTGCCATTCTGACAAAGGCGCATCTTTTGGCAAATGGCTTTTAAGCCCCCAAGCCCGCCCAAGCATTGAGGGTTTCCGCATTGATTACCAACCTATATTCACATTGATTAAGCACAAACATGGACATTGAATTAATTATTTTAGACTTTGGGAGTCAATACACCCAATTAATTGCTAGGCGTTTGCGTGAAAAGGGCATTTATGTCGAAATCTACCCCTACCACCACAACTTACAAGACCTGCTTGCTAAAAAACCCAAAGGTTTTATCTTAAGCGGGGGTCCAGCAAGCGTTTATGATCCTAATGCCTACCGTTGTGATCCGGAGTTGTTTGAGTCTAACTTGCCCATTTTGGGGATTTGTTATGGCTTGCAACTCATTGTGGATAGTTTTGGGGGGGAGGTGGTGGGCGCGCAACACCAAGAATTTGGCAAGGCGCATTTGGAGATTTTAGAACAGCATGCCCTATTTACCGGCATTGAAAGCCCTAGCGTGGTGTGGATGAGCCATGGGGATCGTGTGGAGGTCTTGCCCCCTAACTTCCAAGTTTTGGCCAAAAGCACTAATGCCCCCTTTTGTGCGATCGCCCACACCCAAAAGCCCATTTTTGGCTTACAATTCCACCCTGAGGTGATTCACAGCGTGCAAGGCACACAGATTTTAAAAAACTTTGCCATGCTGATCTGCCAGAGCACACCCACATGGGATATGCGCCACTTTGCTAGCCAAGAGATCGCCAAAATCCGCGCTAAAGTGGGCAAGGAGCGTATTTTATGTGCGGTGAGCGGGGGGGTGGATTCAAGCGTGGTGGCTAGCCTGTGTTGCCAAGCACTGCCTAAGCAAACAGAAGTGGTGTTTGTGGATCACGGCTTATTGCGTTTGGGGGAAAAAGAGCAGGTGATCAAAATGTTTCAGGGGCTACAAATCCCCTTGCATGTCGTTGATGCCAGCACGTCTTTTTTTGCAACGATTAGCTGGCGTGATTGACCCAGAGAAAAAACGCCAAATCATTGGCAACACCTTTATTGAGGTTTTTGAAAACAAGGCAAAAGAATTAGAACAAGTAGGCAAGATTAAGTTTTTAGCGCAAGGGACTTTGTATCCGGATGTGATCGAGTCGGTGAGCGTGAAGGGTCCTTCTGCTGTGATCAAATCCCACCACAATGTGGGCGGTTTGCCCGAAAAAATGGATTTTGAATTGCTAGAACCCCTAAGGGAGCTGTTTAAAGATGAGGTGCGCGCTTTGGGAGCACAGCTAGGCTTGCCTGCGTCCATGTTAAAACGCCACCCTTTCCCCGGACCCGGGCTAGCGATTCGCATTTTAGGTGAGGTAAATACGCCTAGCCTAGAACTCTTGCGCCAAGCCGATCGCATTTTCATTGATGCCTTGCATGCAGAGGGGCTTTACGATCAAGTGTGGCAGGCATTCTGTGTCTTACTCAATGTGCGCTCCGTGGGCGTGATGGGGGATAAACGCACCTATGATAACACCATTGCGCTAAGAGCGGTGCAAGCAAGCGATGGGATGAGCGCGCATTTTGCACCCCTGCCCTTTGAATTTTTGGAAAGGGTAGCCAATGCAATCACCAACCAAGTTAAGGGCATTAATCGGGTGGTCTATGACATCACCTCCAAACCCCCCGGAACCATTGAGTGGGAATAGAACTCAAGGGGCTTTATGCCTTAAGCGATGAGCTTTTGACCCCCTATGACCAACTCCCACACATGCTTAGCCTTGCCATCCAAGGCGGGGTTAAGATTTTCCAATTTAGAGATAAAAGCCATAGCGATTCTGAATTGTTTAGTCTGGCTAAAGACTTGGCTAAAATCTGCCAAAAACACAGCGTGGGTTTTGTGATCAATGATCGCCTAGATTTAGCCCTCAAATGCCATGCTTGGGGGTTGCATGTGGGTAGCGATGATGTGCCCCTATCACAAGCTCGCCGCCTATTTAAAGGGCATTTGGGAGTCTCTTGTTATGGCAATTTAGATCAAGCCTTGCAAGCCCAACAAGCCCGGGCAAGTTATGCCGCCTTTGGGGCGTGTTTCCCCTCTAGCACTAAACCTAAAGCCCCATGTATCTCTTTAGATACCCTCCAACACGCCAAAGCGCATTTAAACATCCCCATTTGCGCCATTGGGGGGATTAACCCCCAAAATGCCCCACAGCTTAAAAATGCGGACATGATCGCCGTGATTTCTAGCTTGTGGAGTGGGGATATTGTGCAAAATGCTAGGAAACTCTTGAATTGCTGGCAGGGCAAGACCTCCAACTTGCATTAATCCCCCATATATTCCTTTATGCTAGCATGCCGGATTTAATGCTTAAGGATCGTGATGAATCAAAAATTGATTACATTTGTGGAGGCGTTGCAAATTGGGTTGAATCTGCCCTGCCAAACACGCCCAGTAGAGAGAATCAAATTAGAAGAGGGTTTGGGGCGCATTGTGAGCGAGGATATTATGGCATTAGAGGACTTGCCTAAAGCCACGCATTCAGCAATGGATGGCTTTGCCTTTGCTTTAGAGGATTTGGGCGCGTGCGTGGGTGTGGCGTGTGTGGTGTATGCGGGCATGGATGTGAGTAGCCTAGAAGTGCCTAAGGGGGCATGCGCGAAAATCATGACCGGTGCGCTCTTGCCTCAAGGTTTGGATTTGGTCGTGCCCTTTGAGGAGATGGCAGAATTTGATGACAAGCACGCTAGGACTCCTAAGCACAAACCCAACCAACAAGCCTTTAAAAAAAGGGGATAATGTCCGCTTCCAAGGCGAGGACTTGCAAAAAGGGGCAGTTCTGGTTAAAAAAGGCACGCGTTTGCATATGGGGTTATTAGCCCTTTTAGCCTCTCAGGGCATGGCTGTGATCCCAGTTTTCAAGCGTTTAAAGGTGGGGGTGGTGAGCAGTGGAGATGAGATCGTGCCATTAGGCACGCCTGCCCTGCCCCACCAAATTTATGATAGCAATGCCCTAGCCCTTGTGGCGTTGTTAAAAGATCATGGCTATGAGGCGTGGCATTTGGGCAAGCTGGGCGATGATTTGGAGGCGCAAAAGCACGCCATAGAGGGGTTTTTAGATTATGATGTGGTGTTGAGCAGTGCGGGCGTGAGCGTGGGGGACAAGGATTATTTTAAAGAGGCTTTGGCACAAATGGGCGCAAAAATCCACTACCATGGGGTCAATGTCAAACCGGGCAAGCCCATCATGCTAGCCAGTTTGCAAAAACAAGGGCGATCCACGCTGGTTTTTGGCTTGCCGGGAAACCCTTTAAGTTGCTTGCTGACCTTTTTGGCGTTGGGTTTGGGCGTGCTCGAAAAGCAAGCCGGATCGCTAGCAACACCCTTGAGCGTGCAAGCACGCCTATCAGAGCCTCTCAAACTCAAGGGTGATCGCACACATTTGATCTTGGGGCGTTTAGATCAAGGCATTTTCACCCCCTATAGAAACAACCGCTACAGCTCGGGGGCTTTAGATGCGCTCGGGGCTTGTCAAGCCATTGCCTTAGTGCAAGGCAACACCGAAGAGATCGAAGTCTTTTTTTACAAACGCTTTTTTTAAAAACGTGCTTTATAAGAGCTGGAAGCCATAGGTGAGGGTGAACATCAAATGGCTGCGATCCGAATCCACATTGCGGGTCAAGCGGGGAGCGAAGTTGTTGGTGGCAGGATCCCATGATCCGCAAGTATCAGGAGTGGGGCCAAAACCAAAACCCAGACAATAGCCCTTTTTGGTGATATTGTTGTAATACTCTAATTTGAGATCGAATTTGAGGTTGTAACGGCTCAAAAAAATAGCTCAAAAAGAGGGCGACACTCTGCTCATTAGCGCGTGGGGAGGTGGTCAGACGGCCCAAGACCTTCCAAGTGAAACTTCTATAATGCGAGCCAAAATACAAAAAGCCATTGAGCGCATCTTTGCCTACGATGTTATTGATCTCAGCATCATAAATGCTATTGGTCCAGATGTTATACCCTAGTGGGTCGCCATAAATGCCAATATCCCCGTTGGCATTGCCGATATTTTTATAAATGCTCCCCCCAAATTGCCATTTGTTATAGTAAAAACGGGAGCGGAAAAAGAGAGTTTGCCCGTATTTGCCCATTTTTTCCTTGCCCAAATAAGATCATGTCATAGCCCCGACCTGATGGGGGGAAAAAGGGGAAAAAGCCGACAAAAGTCCCCACCCATCTAAAGCCCTTATCTCTAAAATTAGGGTTGGTGTCATAGGTGATGTTGATCCCGGGGGCGTTCATGCGCCCAAAGATGGAGTAAAAATAGGGGTTAATTTTTAAGCCCTTGTGTTGGTATTTCAAATCGGCAATCATCAAGGGCTTACCGCTGGTGTAGTAACGCCCAAAGGGCCAAAACCAGTCGCTAGAGGCAGAAGCGCGCGCATCGGAGTAGAGCACACGCAATTTATAATCTTTGTATTTGACATAGCCCTCGACCCCTTGACTAAAGGAAGTGAACCAGTCATAATCAGAGAGCTCGTAACGCCCGCCCTTGATCCCAAAAATGCCCTTGTAGTCGTAGCTCAAATAGGCATTATTCACCATCGCATAGCGGGGTGTTTGCACATTCAAGCCACTATGCCCAGCATACCAGCCGATGTATTCCCAGTAAATCCCGCCGTCATGCTGGTAGAATTGCCCCGGGCCCCCGGGCTGGCCGGGTTGGATGTTATTGCCTTGCTTGGCTGTGGAGTCATAGGGCAGGGCAGAGAGCATGCCCCCCACTTCGGCGTGCAAACCCTTGTAAAGGTCCATGCTAATATTGAGTTCGGCTAAAAGCGAGGTGTAGCTACCTGTGGGGTAAATAAATTTGGAGGGGTCATAACGCTTGTTGTTGAAGCCATATAAGGTGTAGCTACTCATTTTCCCGGTGATGCTCATGTCAAAGGCAATCGCTTGCTCTAAATATGCCAGAGCAAGTGCCACAAAAACAAATCCCTTAGGAGCGTGTCGGCGACTTCTAACTTGCATAAACACCCTTTGGAATAGATGAACAGAGAGATGGCGTATTGTAGCAGAAAAAAAGCTTAAAGGGGAAAAGATTCCCCTTTTGTGAGAGAAAATGATTTTAGAAGCTGTAGCTGATGTGAGTCATCAAGTGGCTGCGATCTTGCACCACCGTGTGGGTGATCGCACCGGTATTTTGCGGGCCTTGAGCAAAGCCAGCTGCAGAGAAAAGACCGGTGTTCAAGCTCAAAGGCTGACCCATATAGCTTAGGAAGCCCACGCCGGGGTTATAGCCTGCACGAATCACTTGCATGAACCATTCAAGCTTAATCCCGGCTTTGATGTGTTTGCCAATTTGGTAGTTCATATACAACGCTAGGGCTTGGCCATCAGCACGCGGAGATGTGGTATAACGCTCGGCGAGCTCCCAGTCAAACTTACCATACACCGCACCCGTTTTGGCATAAAGGGTAACCGCATCGGCTGCGGTGATGTTGTTGATAGAGGCAAACCCTAATGAGTAGATACCACCTGTCCATTGTTCCACACCATCGATGGCAACGGGGTTACCATAGGTACCGATGTTGGGGTTTGGGTTACCAATGGCAGCATAGATACCAAAGGAGGCGTTGTAGTTATCCCAGTCAAAGCGCTGTTTGGCTAGGATGATCGCTCCACCCGGACCTTGCAAACCTTGCCACTTCCCGTTGTTTAAGAAAGGGTCCCAAGTGTTATAACGCGCGGGCGCATAACGACCATACTGGGCGTTATTCCATTGATAAACATACATCGCATACAAGGTTGTTTGCGATCGAAAGCCCCGCCCGCTAAACTCCGGATTAGTATCGTAATACAACTTGATCTCAGGAGCGGTGAAGACCTCTGGGGAGAACCACACATGTGGGTGGATTGAGAAATGTTTATTAACTTGGTAGATCACCCCGATTTTGTGCTGGCCCCAAGGCTTTTCGCGATAAATTGGGAACATCCATTGCCCGTCAGCAATACCACGGCCCCAGGAGCTGAACACTTGGAAAGTCAGCTTATTGGTCAGGTTAAACATCCCATAGAAACCTTGGGTCAATTGGTAGAACCAGTCGATGTCCTTAACTTGTGTGGTATCATAACGCCCAGCGATGATCCAAATTTTATCGCTTTTATACTGGACATTCGCCTTATAAATCTCATAACGGCGGGATTGCCCGGGGGTGTAGGCACTAGCTGGGTAGTAGTTAGGGGCTAGCCCGTTCCACTCACCCATAAACATGTACCCAATACCGCGCGGGTCAGCGACCATGCCGGGGCGATAATCCCCCCCTAGCATCCCACCACTGGTGGCAGGGACACAAAAGCCATTGGCACTATCTGGTGTGCCACCACAACTCACATTCCCCCATGTGCTACTAGGGTTATAGTTTTTAGAATATCTGTCGTAACGCGTGCCATCATAGGGCATACCCCCCAGCGCACCCCCCACGCTCACGCTCCAGCCCTTGCCTAAGTGCAAGGTGCTCTCCAGCTTGCCCGTGAGCTCCACAAAGGTGCCTGTCGGGTAGTAACCTGCAACCGGGTTGATGGGCTGCGTGTTAAAGCCTATCTTAGAGAAGTTGATGAGATCCCCATGGACTTCATAAGAGAGGGCATCTAGCGCACCTAGCCCAAAAGAGGAAGATAAAATCAAAGCAGGAGCGATTGCCTTCCCCAGCTTGTGCCCCTTAGCCTGCGCCTTCCTCGTCTGTTTTTTGATCATTTCCTTCATCAGCATTGCCTTTATATGTTAAGTAACCTTGAGTGTTGCATCTACACAGAACATGTCTAAGACCTTAAACCAATAACAGCCTCAAGCCCACGACAAAACTATGATTGTGTGCCCGCATTCTAATATAGATTAGGTATTTTTTTTCTTAAAAAAAACCCTAATCGTTCCGCTTTCTTAACTCGCCTAAAGAATGTTACTTTATATTTTTTCATAATATTATTACCCATCATGCGAGTGGTCTAATCTAAAATTTGAGAGTCAAATTTGCCATCAAATGGCTACGATCTTGGTAATTGGCTTTAGGCACAGAACAAGTGGAGCTACCCGGAGAACAAGAAAAAGTTGGTAGTGCAGTAAGACCGGGAAGACCTGCCAAATAACCTCTGTGCATCTGCACCCCGTAATATTCCACCTTGACATGGAAAAAGAGCGAACGGGTGAAAGCATAATCTAGGCTCAGAGCTGCGGAATATTCATTGCTACGCCCACGGTGTCCTTTAAAGTCCTTATTAGCATTGCTCACCCGCCCAAAGATAGACCACGCAAACTTTTTATACACGCTCCCCACTGAACCATAGATTGTTGTGGTGTTGGCATTAGTGGCGGCATCAGCGATCCCATCATAAACGGTATTATCCCAAAAGTCATAGGCGACCATGCCGTAAATATCATTTACATAGGAAGTGTTGTTCCCCATGGGCATGGTGTGCGCGCCCAAGTAGGCATCGGAGTTGCCAAAGGTGTTATACAACCCGATGATGTAGGTGAATTTGTTCCAGCGGAAAATTTGGCGGAGGTTGAGTGTTACGCCGTATTTGCCCACCGCCGATCCATGTGAGGCAGCGTCCCAAATGCTATACAAGCCCGTTTTGGGGTTATACCAACCTGAGTAATAGATCGGCACGGTGAGCATGATCAAACTTTGGGAGCGGAAACCCACCTGTTTGAAATTCTTATTGGTATCATAAGAGAGTTTGATACCCGGTGCGTTGTAAGTTTTGGGTGAAAAATAATAGTAAAACTCTGTGCTTAGATTTTTATAATCATAAGTGGCACTCGTGCCATGCCAGCCGTAGTTAATATATTGCCCGTCTTTCTTCAAGTAGGGCACAACCGCATAAAACTCGTAAATCCAAGAGTTAAACGCCAAGCCCCGCCCATAGGAGCTCCACCACCAAAGCTTAAGATTTTTAGTGGGTTTGTAATACAGCTCCCAGCCTTGGTTAGACCCACTCATCAAATCAATATTAGCGGTGTAACGCCCTAACTTAAAACCAAAAACATCTTTGTAGTTATAATCCAAATAGGCATTATCCAAGACATAGGGTCTAGCATGCAAGGAAGCAGATTGGCTTGTTCCAGCATAACTTGGACTCCAATATTTATCAAAAAAGTAACCATGCCAGCCCCCGATGAAGTTATAGATCACCGAGCCAAAACGCTGGTCATCATGCCCATGGTCGATCCTTAACTTTGTGCCATCATAGATCACGCCCCCCACTTCCCCGCCAATGCCAAATCTTAGCTTGTGATCGGCAACATGTTTGGGCAATAAGCCCACATTAAAATAAACATTCCCGGTTACAGAGGAAAAACTCTCAGTTGGGTAAATCCCTAATTTGGAATTTAGCGGGGAGTTGTTAAACCCCACTTTGCTAAATAGATCCAATTCGCCAGAAAGTTTATAATCTAGGGCATGCAAAGAGCCTAGTTGGGCTAGCAAAAGCGCAGATTTGAGCCATTTAGATTTAGAAGGCGTGCGGGTATTCAATTCAAACTCCCTTGTGCGTTGTGATTGCATTTTAACATGATTTATCTCCTGACTTTAAAATACTCAAAAACCCTAGAATAAGGGCTTGGGTGTTGTGTATCCATGTTACAACCCCATTCAAAATTGCGCCTTGATAGAGGTCATTAAAAAGCTGCGATCTTGGTCAGTCGCGCCCACGCTATAATCACGGACATACCACTGGGCGATGTTATAACCCTTATGGGTATAGACATCGTGGTATTCAATTTTAATATTGCTGGAGAGGTAGCGATTCCACTTGATCCCTATGTTGAACGCCACGCTTTTTTCATTGGCGCGGGGGAGAAGGTGAGGCGCCCGACCAGCCCCCAAAAGAGCTTGCGATAGACCCCGCCCCAAAAGATAAAGCCGGTTACGGCATTAGGTGAGAGCATGTTATCCATCAAGCCTCCATAAACGCTGGCATCGCGATAATCAATCCCAATGGGACTCCCATACCACCCGATTTTAGCATTGGGGTTACCGATATTTTGGTAATACCCGCCCCCAAAATTATATTGATTCCAATCAAAACGCTGGCGGATATAAATGCTCACCCCGCCCTTTCCTAGTTGCGTGCCCCGATACCAAGTATCGGCTAAATGTGGGCTATAAATGGGGAAAATCACCGTCATTTCGGTTAGGGATTTAAACCCCACCCCATCAAAAGCAGGGTTTGAGTCATAGTGGAGTTTAAAGCCGGGTGTGGTGTAGGTGTTGGGAGAAAAATAGACAAAGGGCACTAAAGAAAAATGGCGGGTATCGTAATTAATGCCCACCGCATGAATCCCCAAATCCACATCCTCGCCCTTTTTGTTGGTCGTGGTGATGGGGGCATACCAAGGGCGGATAAATTCCCCCACCGCTAGCGCGCGCCCAAAGGAGCTAAACCAGCGTAGGCGGAAGTAAGAGAATTTATAAGAGATCTCAAAGCCTTCGGTATAGCCACTTAAAAAGGTCGTCTTGGCTAAATAACGCCCACCTATAAAGGTGAGTATGCCTTTATAATCGTATTTCACGAAGAGATTATAGAGCACATAGGGTTTAGCGTTTCTAGTGGAGATGACATTAGACTTTTTCCAAGGCACATTGTCCAAAAACCCCCAATAACGCCCCATGTAGTAATATAATTTAGAGCCATAGACTTGCCCTGTGCTCTGATCGATGAGGTTTTTGGTGCTATCATAAGCCATCTGCCCCACACTCCCCCCAATGCCCGTTGTGATCTGATGCCCGTTTTTTGTTAAGCAAGGTGGCATCAGCTTGGACTTTCAAGGTCATGCTCACAAAACTTTCGGTAGGGAAAATGCCCTTAGCCGAATTAATGGGTGAGTGGTTAAAGCCCACCTTAGAGACCGATTCGGCAACCCCACTGAGTTTATAGCTAAACGCCCCCATTAAATCCACACAGCACACACCGCACAAGGCACCCCTAAGGAGTGCTACTAAGTCTTTCATGGGACCTTCTAAAGTTTGACTTTGATCTCCGTAAAAATATGGCTTCTGTCTTGGTAGGTTGCTGGCTGGTCGGGCAAATAGGGGCCATTCCAACCCACCTTATAACCCTTATGCACGATCTGGTTATAATACTCCACCTTGATGTCTGCATAAAAATGCTTGGAAAACTCATAGCCCAAGTTGAAAGCCAAGCTTTGTTCATCTGCACGGGGTCCATAGGTCAAACGCCCAATCACACCCCAAAGCCATTTTTTATACACACCACCGCCAAAGAGAAAGGCGGTAAAGGCATCCGCATCCATCATGTAGGATAGAGAGTTGAGGGTATTGGCATAGACGGTATTGGTCCAAAAGTCAAAACCCAAGCGGTTACCATGGTAACCAATCATCCAGTTAGCATTCCCAAAGCTCTTATAAATGCCCCCTCCAAAGTTATAGTTGTTGTAGTCAAAACGCTGTTTGATCATCAAGCTATGGGCGTTTTTGCGCGAAATCATACCAAACTGGTAAGTATTCCAAAAGCGTTTGGCATAAAAGGGATTGAGCACCGTAATATCGGTCTGCGATCGCCAACCTATCCCTTTAAAGTTAGGTTTGGAGTCGTAGGTGATGGTGAAGTTGGGGTCGTATTCGTTGTTGGGGGAGAAATAAACAAAGGGGACAATGCTCAAACCCTTATACTCCCATGTAATGTAAAAGGCATGCACCCCGGGGTTAATCTTGCTCCCATTGGCTAGCGTGTAGGTCTTGGGTGAGTAGAAGTTATACAGCCATTCGTTATAGGCAAAGCCCCGTCCAAAGGAGCTAAACCACCAAAACTTAAAATTGCCCAACTTCAAAGTCATATCAAAACCTTGTGTGTAACCACTCATATAATCCGCTGGCGATTCGTAACGCCCCCCTCTAAAGCGGAAGATGTCTTTATAAGAGTAGTCGATATAGGCATTGTAAATGACATAATTGCGCGTGTTGTTGGCATAGCCTTGCACACAATCGGCTGCATTGACTCCCCCAATTACGGTCGCATCGGATAATTTTTGGAGTTGGGCGGCACTCATGCCGGCATATTGCGACTCGCTCCCCCCGCCTGCCCCATACCAGCACTGCCCCCAAGGTTTTTGCCCGACCAATCCGGCAAAATAGCCCACATAGTTCCAATCCATCGCCCCATAAGGCTTGCCCGTAGCCTCATTGATTAGGTGCTTGGTCCCATCATAAATCATTCCTCCCCCAAAGCCCCCCAAACTTCCGGACATGTGATGCCCATTAGCAGTCGCACTCTTAGGCAAGAGCTCGGGGAAATCTAATTGCAAATACGCCACCACAGTAACAAAAGTTTCTGTGGGGTAAAGACCCTTATTGGTGTTAATGGGCTTGTTGTTAAACCCAATCTTAGAGAACGACTCCGCCCCGGCTTTAAATTTGGCAAAGGATTCGAGATTTCTCCAATCAAGGGCTTGGGCAGGCGATATGGCTAAAAGAGCCGCCAAACTTTTGGATAACAAAATAACCTTTTTCATCACATCCTCGTTAATTTTTGCATACCCCCTCTCTTAAGACAATGGCTTAAAACTGAGCCGTGATGGTTACCATCAGGTGGCTTCGATCGCTATAACGCCTCGAATAAAGCACGCTGTTACTAATGCCATTTGCTTTGGCATAGGCAACAGGATCACCCCACACCCCTTCCAAATAACCTTTATGCATGATCAAACCATAATACTCTAATTTAACCTCTGCTTTTAAAGCTTGGGTAAATTTGTATCCCACATTGACAGCACTACTCCCCTCATTGGCTTTGAGCGCACTGGTCCAACGCATCAAAATGCCCCAAAGCCATTTTTTTATGCACACCCCCACCAAAAATCCAGCCACTCACCGCGTCCGTGCCCACGACATTACTCAAAGACTGCCCCACATCATAGACGCTATTGGTCCAAAAGTCAATCCCCAGAGGGTTACCTGTCGTCCCAATGAAGGAATTAGCATTTTGCCACACCTTGTAAAACGCCCCGCCAAAATTAAATTCATTCATGTCAAAGCGTTGGCGGATCAATAAAGATTGACCCGTTTTGCTCATCTTGGTCCCATAGCGGTAGGCAAAATCCCCGTAATTGATCGTGCCGGTTTGGGAGTTTGTGGTATAAACGAGGCGATCGTAATAAATGGGGAAGAGCGCCACTACGCGTGTTTGGGATCGAAAACCCACCCCATCAAATTTAGGGTTCGTGTCATACTTCAAATCCACCCCGATCGTGTTATAGGTCTTGGGCGCAAAGTAATAAAAATGGCTGATGCTAAAGGCACTGCCTAGTTTCTGAAAATCTCTTGTGTAGGCAAAGGAGAGCGCATGGATTCCATAATTGACTAACTTACCTTGTTTCCCGCTAGGACACTCCGTGCATTGCACGCCATTAGGCGTGGTGTAGGCTGAACGGGGCGAATAATAATCATACAGCCATTCGCCATAAGCAAAGGCACGCCCCCAAGAGCTAAACCACCAAAGCTTATAAGTGCCATTGTGTTTGTCTTTAAAGCGCACAAAGGTATCAAAACCTTGCGTGTAACCGCTCATATAAGCCGCCTCCGATTCGTAACGCCCCGCCTTGATCCCAAAAATATGTTTGTAAGTGTATTCTAGCCACCCTTCATTGAAAACATAGGTTCTAGTATTTTTAGAAATATCCGGGTCTAAAAAACGATTCCCCATAAAGCCATTGTAATAACCAATGTAGTTAAAGATTTGCGTCCCCCCGGGGAGGTGTTTTGTCCCATCATAAGCCACACCGCCCACGGTCCCCCCAATGCTCCCCTTAAGGCTATGCCCTTCTAGTTTTTTAGGCAATAGGCTAAAATCAATCCGCCCCTGCCCCACGACCGTTACAAAAGTCTCTGTGGGGTAGATGTTTTTAGATTCATCAATCTTGCTGTTATTAAACCCAATCTTAGAAAAAGACTCCGCCCAGCCTCCTAATTTATATTCAAAAGCTTCTAAGCCCCCCGTCAGAGTCGCCAACGCTAAAACCTGCTTACTTAAACTCTTCATCCCAATCTCCTCAAGATTTTTGGTTAGCTTTAACGAGCATTTACCTTTGCAAGGCACAATGATACTACTATTTCCCTTGTTTTTTCATATTTTCTTTCGTTTTTTTCCAAAACGCCATTCTATTTTTTGTCGTGGCTATGTTAAAATGACGCAACCAAGCTCGTATAAAGTGCGCTGCGATCTTGATAACCGCCCTGACAGCCCGTGGTGCAAGGCGCATTTAAGCCCGCTTTGTAGCCTTTATTGGTATGCACGCCATAGTAGAGCAAATCCACGCTCCCTTTTAGCACCTTGTTAAATGTGTAGCCCAAAGTGAGCATATAACGCCCCTCCCAAGAAACCGGCGCGCTACTCCATTGCCAAAGCATCTTCCATGAAAATTTCTCTTTGAAATGCGTCGCCCCATAAGAAATCATACCTGTAACTGCATCCGCTTTTAAAGCCGTGCCTGCTACACCAGCATAGATACTATCATTGCCCATCAACACACCTGAGGGGTTACCCATATTGCCCACATAGGCATTGGTATTTTTAAAATTCTTATAAAAAGCCCCGATGAGATAAAAATTGTTGTAATCAAAGCGTTGTCGGATGATGAGGCTTTGCCCATTAGGCGTGGCGGGGTTGTCATATCTGTAAATGGGCTTGCCATCTTTACCAACCAGCATCCATGGATAATACATGGGGAAAAAGGCGATTAAATGCGTGTGGGAGCGGAAACCCTTACCGCTAAAATTGGGGTTAGTGTCCCAACCCACTTGAAAACCCGGGGCGTTGAACGCTTTGGGCGAAAAGTAGTAAAAAAACTCGGTTAAGAGCTTGTGGCGGTTGTAAATGAGGCGCACCGCATGGGTGCCATAGGAAAGTTTCTTGCCATGTGGATCCCAACCCCCCTTGCTATTTTTGGTGTAATCCCCATTATAGCTTGTTCTGGGCGCATACCAATCAATTAAGAATCCCCCCCCCACCAATTGCACGCCCCCAAGAGCTAAACCACACCAAGCGCGCATGCTTATACTGCCCAAAGACCTCAAAACCCTGTGTTTTTCCGCTCCGATAGGGCATGGTGGAATTGTAACGCCCTGCTTTGACTCCAAAGACATTTTTATACTGGTAGTCCAAATACGCATCGCTAAAAATGTAGGTGTGTGCGACCGCGCGCTTTTTGGCGTTCTGAACCGCAATGCTATCAGTGGATAATACATTGGAAGCCCCGCCCAAGTAGCCATCATAATAGCCATAAATCTTATAAAGCACGCTCCCATCTTTATAATGGCGTGTGCTATCATACAAAACCCCCCCGACCATGCCCGCAATGGCTCCCTTCAAGCTATGATCGCTCTTTTCAGGCAAGAGGCTAAAGCTCAAATCCAAATAACCCGAGATCGTGGCATATTGTTGGGTGGGGTAAATGCCCTTAGAGCTATCGATTTGGTGTTGGTTAAACCCAATCCACGAAGTTTGTTCGGCTTTGCCACTCAATTTGTAATCAAAAGCAAAGGCGGTGGAAAAAACCAAGGGACCTATTAAGAGAGCTTTTGAGAAAAAAATGACACCTGCTTTTCAGGTCCTGCTCGCTCGCTCCACTCATGGTAACACTCCTTTTGATAGTGTCATACCATTTTAACAAAAAACACTCTTGACACGCAGACACACCCCCTCTTTTTCTCTTTTTATAAAAAATAATAGACCAATATGCTACTAAGTGTAACTAAAAAGATAATGATAATCCCTAGAAAGAAGCGATCAGTTGGGTATAAAGCGCGCTGCGATCCTGATAATTGCCCCCACAATAGGTCTTTTGTGGGTTGCAAGGTCCATTCAAGCCCGCCTGGTAACCCTTATTGGTGTGCAAGCCATAATAGGCAAGATCGACAAGCATTTTAAGCCATGGGGTAACTTGGTAGATCACTGAAAACACAACCCGCCCCTCATAAGAAACGGGCGCACTGCTCCACTGCCAAGTCATCCGCCATGTGAATTTCTTTTTAAAATGCGTGCCCCCATAGACTAATGACCCCGTTATGGCATCTGCCTTTAGAGCCGTGCCTGCATAACCTGCCCATAGACTATTGCTATAAAGCTCCACCCCAGCGGGGTTGCCCGTGTTGCCAACATAAGCATTCACATTGCGGAAGTTTTTATAAAAAGTCCCCAAAATGAAAAATTGGTTAAAATCAAAGCGTTGGCGGATGATGAGGCTTTGCCCATTGGGTGTGGCGGGGTTATCATAGCGGTAGATATGCGCCCCATTTGCCCCAACCACCATCCATGGGTAATAGATGGGGAAAAAGGCGGTGATCTCGGTGTTGGAGCGGAAGCCCAAGCCCTGAAAATTGGGGTTGCTATCCCACCCTATGCGCAAACCCGGTGCGTTAAACATCTTGGGGGAAAAATAAAAGAACCCCTCGGCTAATAAATGGTGTTTTTTATAAGTGAGTTGGACAGCATGCGTCCCATAGGCGACCTTATGCCCTTTAGGACTCCAACCTCCATTACTATTTTGATAATAACCCCCGCTATAAGATACTCTAGCGGCATACCAATCCCGCACGCGCGCACCCGTTGAGAAGGCACGCCCCCAAGAGCTAAACCACCACAAGCGGACACGTTTAAACTGCCCATAAACCTCAAAACCCTCTGTCTGTCCAGATTTATAGGGCGCAAAGGAGCGGTAACGCCCCGCCTTGATCCCAAAGAAATTTTTATAATCGTATTCTAAATAAGCATCGCTAAAGATATAATCGTGGGCATAGTTGGTCATTTTTCTATTTTTAGTGGTGATGCTATCGCTTTGCAACACATCTGCCCCACCCCCCAAAAAACCATCGTAGTAACCAAAATTTTGATAGACCACAGAACCCCCCTGAAAGTGCTTTGTGCCATCATACAAAACACCCGCAACCATGCCCCCAATGCTCCCCTTAAGGCTATGCCCGGTTAAGGTTTTGGGCAAGAGATTAAAATCAAGAGCAAGATAGCCCGCAATGGTGGCATATTGTTGCATGGGATAAAGCCCCTTACTCCTATTCACTTGATCTTGGTTAAACCCGATTGTAGCTGCCTGATTGGCAAACCCGCTCAATTTATAATCAAAAGCTTCTAAAGAGAGAGACAGCGGGGCTAAAACCCCCAAAGCAAATTGCAAAGACAACTTCCTCATGCGATCTTCCTTGTGGGGTGCTAGCGATCTTGGACAAATTTTAAGGCTTCCTCCAAACTAGCGGTATCTGTGATGCTCAAGGTGGGTTTGTTGCTCAGGCGTTTGTTAAGATTTTTAAGCACGCTGGTGCCAAATTCGATATAGTAGTTAGCTTGCGTTTCGCACACTTGCAAACAGCGATCGTAAAGCACGGGTTTAACTAACTGCACCCCAAAGCACTCTAGGGCATCTGCTTTGTTTTGGTAAATTTGGGTTGTGGCGTTGGAGACAATGCCAAAGGCATAAGAGTCTTGCAAACTTTCTTGCAACAAGGCTTTAAAGTCCGCCACCATTGGGGCTAAGATGGGGCAGTGGCTCACCACGCTCATAGGCAAGAGCACCAATTTTTTAGCCCCTAAGCTTTTGGGCTCTAAGGCTTGCAAAAACTCCTTTTCGCCTGCTAACACGACTTGCGATCCATTAAAATTAGCCACATGGAGTAGTTGCCCCTGTGCCCTGACCTGATCGCAATAGGCTAAAATACCCTCTGTTGGTGCCCCTAAAACCGCTAACATGCCTAACTCTTTGGCATGTCTGGTGCAAACCTCTTCCATCAATCTGCCCCGCTCAAAGACTAATTTTAAGCCCTGCTCTAGGCTCAATGCCCCACTCGCCCCATTAGCGCTAATTTCGCCCAAAGAATGCCCCAAGCCCATTTTAGGCACAAGATCGCCTGCTTGACTCATAAAAAGTCTAAAAGCCATCATGGAAACCAAAAAAGATCGCACTTTGGGTATAGGCACTCTTGTTAAGATCCGCATTTTCACTCCATAGCAGCTTAGACATATCCCGTTTTAACACATCGCTAGCTTCCTCACACATTTCTTTAGCCAAGCTAGAATGCGCGCAAAAGTCCTGCCCCATGCCTACATGTTGTGAGCCCTGCCCACCAAATAGCCACACCGCCATTATTATCCTTTCATTTGTTTTGGTTATTGTAACACAAGTTCTTAAGGCGATCTTGCAGAGGCTTAGAAATTCAGATCCCCACGCTCAAGCTGGAAAAATGCGTGTAGGTAACATAAGCCCTATTGTTGGGTTTGCTGGCAAACTTGACATGTTTTTTGGGGGTGTAGTCAATCCGCACTTTTAAACTTTGCTGGCTGTTGGTGTGGGGGTAAGAGAGTTTGGCTAAGAGCGTGCAGGCTTTTAAAAGCAAGGAGCTAGAGGGTTTATTAGGGTGGGTGAAAATCAGCATGTGCGCGCTGGGCTTGTCTTGGATATGCGCCCAAATATCTTGGGAGCGCGCCATTTTCAACAATTCGCGGTTTTCCTTTTCATTGCGCCCGATGAGCACCTTAACCCCCTCAATCTCAAAATTTTCAAAGCGCGCTGGGGGGGTCTTTTTCTTGGCGGTGCTTTTTAGGGGGGTGAGCAGGTTTAGCTCCTCTAGGCTAGCATGTTCTAAAAGAGCTAATTTAGCCTCTAAAAAGGCGATCTTGGAGGTGAGATTATCCCTTTGCAAGGCAACATGGACAGATTTTTGTTTGCATTTTTTTGGATTCTTTAAAGAGTTTATTAGCCACATCGCTCAAACAACGGGCATTTTTGGGCAGTTCAATGTTCTCTCCCTCTAATTTGAGCACGGGGCTATAAATTGCCTTAGGGTCTAGGTGGTGCAAGTTAGAGAGAATCAAAGAGGCGTGGGCGTGCTTTTGTTGGGCTAGGTTAGATAAATGCGCTTGGCTGGGTAAGCCTTGCAAGATGGCTTGCAAGTTTTGCTTTTTTTTTAAGCCACAAGCCCTCAAGGTTGCTTTTTTTTGGTGCTAAGGAGTTTGGCACTATGGGCATGGTGCAAATCTTGCAAGGCTTGCAAAAAAATCAGGCGTGTTTAAAGGCTCTAGGGGGGGGCGTTTGAAATGGGGTTTTTGCAAAGCGAGCAACACTTGGTTTTTGAGCACGGGGCGGTAACTCTGTGTTTCTCTGACAAAATGCAAGGCTTCGATAACCTTGTTTTGCATGTCTAATAAAATGGCGTTGCTGTGTTTGCCGGTAAATTCTAATTGCAAATAAGAGCGGATTTTTTTATAGGCATGGGGGCATTCTAGGGCGATTTTTAAAATGCGATCCTCGTTTTCTAAGAAGGCATCTAAGATTTTGGCATTGGAGGCGTATTTTTCCAAAGCCAAATTAAAGGGGGTCTTAGCCACGCTTAAGCGGGTGGTATCCACATAGACATAACTTTGGGCTTGTTGCATGAGGGCTTTAAACAAATAATGCGGGGTGTCTAGGCTCAAAAGGTTTTGGTGGTGGCGGATGGTGATCTTGCTTTGTTGCTTTAAGAGGTGGGCTAGGTGGTGGAGCAGGGCATAGGGCATCATTTGGGTTCTAACATTCTTTTAGCATAGGCTAGGGCTTCTTTACCCAAATTGGCATCCACCATGCGCGCGATCTCTAGGGCTTGTTCGTCCTTGTTAAGGGGTTTGACAGCAGTTAAAGAGCCCTCTTGATGGACTAAGAAATGCTTATTGGCAATGGCTGGCAGGTGGGGGGCATGGGAGATAGCGATAATTTGATAAATCGCGCTGAGTTCCTTTAAGATCAACGCCACGCTTGCACTC
Source organism: Helicobacter bizzozeronii CCUG 35545 (assembly GCA_000263275.1). Classification (GTDB taxonomy): domain Bacteria; phylum Campylobacterota; class Campylobacteria; order Campylobacterales; family Helicobacteraceae; genus Helicobacter; species Helicobacter bizzozeronii. The sequence continues at coordinate 76,444 of CAGP01000008.1, forward strand.
TCCCGCCCGCTCAAATTGGTATCCAGCTCATCAACGATAATGGTTTGTGCCGGGCAATCCAAGACTTGTTTTTTCAAGCTTGCCTTTAAAGCCAAGAGCGCCAAACGCAAGCGGTTAAACTCGCCTGCACTCACATGGGCTAAGGGCGTGTTACCCAGTGTGATCTCTAAACTCTCTAAACCCTTTGCGCTTAGAGGCGTGGCTTGCAAGCTCAAGGCGGGTTTTTTAAGCAAAAGTTGTTGGGTGTAGCTTTCCAAATTTTCTTGCATAGAGGGCAGATATTTTAGGCGTTCTTGCTTGATCTCTAGGGCTAATTTCAAGCATTCTTGTTCTAGGTCTTGGGCTTGTTGCTGGAGTTTTTCCAGATTGTGGGTATGGGCACAATAGCGTTCATAATCTGCACTCAAGGCTTCTTTTCTTGCCCTAGCTTGCGCCTCACTCCCGTATTTTTTCAAAATTGCGCCCAGTTTGTTGGTTTTATCCAGCAAGTCTTGAATATCCATCTCTTCAAGTTCTTCTAGTTGGCAGAGGCGATCGCTTAGGGTTTGTTTGGCTTCCTCTAGCAGGGCTTCTAGGGGTTCTGTGGGGGTTGGGGTGTGCTGGAGGGCTTTGGTGATCTCAAAACTATGTTCTAGGGCTTCTAAGCCCGCCTTGATTTGGCTTGCCATTTTTTTCTTTGGAGCTATAAGCTTTTTTGAGTTCCAAAAGGTGGGTGTAGCTCCCCTCTTGTAAATCCACGCTCTGTAACTGGGCTAACTCAAAACGCGCCATTTCTTTGAGCATGTCTAAATGCGTTGCCTCTTGTTGCTGTTTGGCGAGCTCTTGGCGGGCTTGGGTGTAGGCTTGGTGGGTCTTTTGAAAAGTATGGGTGAGTTGGGGGTCTATGTAGCTATCTAAGAGTTCTAGTAAAAAGCTGGGGGTGAGCTCTTGAGCGTGTTTGTGGCTAGAGATGTGCAACACCAAGGGGGCAAAGCGATCGTGAAGGGCTTTTTTGGTAGTGGGTTTGTGATCCAAAGTGCGCTTGGTTTTTTTGTCCTTAAAGGCTTGGAGGTGGTGGGTGTGGTTATTGTCCTTATAAAGGGTGGTGATGCTTTGGGCGCGCACTTCTTGCAAGCCTAAGCTAGCCAGCACACAATCAATTAACACGCTCTTACCGCTCCCACTAGCCCCGCTGATCACATTCAAATGGGGGCTAAATTCCAAGCGTGCATGGGCAAAAACCAACCCCTTTTTTAATCTCTACACTCTCTATCATTTTAACCACTGATTTTTGAGATCAAGTCTAGCACAGGCAAGTTTAAAGGGCAATAAGTCAAACCTCTCCTCACTTTTTGAATTTCAAAGCGTCCTTGCTAGCCAAGAATATTTCCACTTCCCTAGCATGCCCAAAGAGCAATAAGGTATCCTCAAGCTTTAAAATGAGCGATGGCTCGATATTGTAAATCCACTTGTTTTCACGCTTGAGTGCCACGATTTTTAAATCCGCTTGGAAGGAATGCAAAAAATCCTGCACTTGCCGATCGGCATGCGCATTGCCAACATTCAAACGGATAATCTTCATGCTATTAGTAACATCTAACACTTCTAAATTGGGGTTAAAAGATAAACTCTTGACCAATCTTTTAGCCGCATCGCGTTCAGGATAGATCACGCGATCTGTGCCGATCTTGGATAAAATCCTGCCATGGATGAGGGTCGAGGCTTTGGCAATGACCTCAGGAACTCCAATTTCTTTAAGAGCCATCACGCTTAAGATCGAGGCTTCCACATTTTGCCCAATGCTCACAATAGCGGTATCCACCTCCCCAATCCCGGCATCTTTTAAAGCGTTAATGTCGGTGCTATCAATGATAAACAAATTGTCGCACACACCCTTAAAAACCTTGATACTCTCCTCATTAATATCCATCGCGATCACTTGTTCGCCATTTTCCACCAAGCCATGCACCACATGCGAGCCAAATTTACCCAGACCCAAAACCGCATAAGTTTTCATAACAGCACTCCTTCTTCGGGATATTTGATATGGCGTGTTTTGCTCTTGCCAATAAGTGCCATGCTAAACATCAACACCCCCGCACGCCCCATAAACATCAAAACAACCAAATAGAGCTTACCAAAATTGGTAAACGAGGCTACAAATGAGAGAGTGCCCCCATCGCCCGTGCTGGCTCCCACCGTTCCAAAGGCAGAGCAAATTTCAAAGAGCAAGTGCAAAAAATGCTTGTTTTGGGTGTCATCAGTTGCGCTCAAAATCATCACCGAGATGATGATATAAAACATGGTGATGATAAAAACCAAAAAAGGATTTTTTGACAAGGGCTTGGGGGATGGTCCTTTGGAATAACACCACTTCCTTATCCTTGAGCGTGCAATAGGCATATACCAGCAAGAGAGTCATGGTGGTGATCTTAATGCCCCCAGCCGTGCCCCCCGGAGCGGCTCCCACCACCATCAGCAAGGAGGAGAAAAACAAGCTTTGATCGTGCAAGCCAGACATGTCAATGGTGTTAAAGCCAGCGGTGCGCAGATTGACCGAGATAAAAAACACGCCTAAAATCTTTTCAAACCAGTTCGATTCGCCAAAACTCTTGGGGTTGTCCCACTCAAAGAGCAAGAGCACCGCCATGCCTAACACAATGCAAATAGCCGTGGCGATGAGGACAATACGGGTATGCACGCTCCAACGCGACTTATTGCGGTAATCATAACATTCGCTTAAGACCAAAAACCCCAGCCCACCTAGGATAATAAGCAAACAGATTGTCAGATTAACCACCACATCATTGCGGTAATTTACCAAATTAGATTCAAAGACGCTAAAGCCGGCATTATTGAAAGCCGAGATGGCATGGAAGATCCCCGCCCAAAGGGCTTGTTTAAAGGGCATGTTGGAGAGAAAATACAAAGTTAAAATCAACGCACCCAGCCCCTCAATGCAGAGCGTGAAAAGCAAGATTTTTTTAAGGTATCTGATAATGCCTTGCATGTTGGGGTAATCTAGGGATTCTTTAAGCAACATACGCCCTTTAAAATCCATGCGCTTACCCAAAAGCAAGAACAAAAAGCCCGCTAAACCCATGTAACCAAACCCCCCAGCTTGGATCAAGCCCATTATCACCGCCTGCCCATAGATAGTTAGATCGGTCGCCGGATTGAATGTGATAAGCCCGGTCAAACAGACTGCTGAAACAGAGGTAAAAAACAAGTCAATAAAGGGAATGGGTTTAAGCCGCATAGGCGATAGGCTCAGTAACAACGCCCCTAAGAGAGCCAAGAGCACATAACTAATCACAATGGTGCCAAAAGTTTTATTGACAGAGGAAGCTTTATTTAAAGAGCCCTCACTAGCTAACATGGCAAAAGCCTTTGAATGGAGTCAAAACCAACAAACCCAACGAAAAAAAGCAAAATCCAAAAAGTCTAGCATAAAATCGTGTAGATTTGTGTTTAAGGGCACTTAGCAGGGGATTTATCCTCTTGTTGTTTGTTGAGTGCTTCTGCCTTGCGGTAGTATTCTGCCGATTTGTCCTCATCGACCCCCACATCTCTAGGATCACCAGCACTCCCAGCATCCCCCATTTTATAGATAAAGCCCAACCTATCATAGGCTTGAGCATACCCTAATTCCCCCGCTTTGTTATAATACTCTAGGGCTTTTGGGATGTTTTGTTTGACCGCATAGCTCCCATATTCATAGGTCCTTCCCAATTTATAATACCCCTCAGCTGATCCCATCTGCGCTGCCTTTTGGTAATATTCTAAGGATTTTTGATCGTCCTCAAGCACCCCATAACCCCCATCTAAATAAACATCACCCAAACCCACATATCCCTCAGCTGATCCCATCTGCACTGCCTTTTGGTAATATACGAGAGCCTCAAGGTTGTCTTTACGGACATTGGTGATAATATTGTTATTAAAAGCATCATTCCCCATAACATAAATGTTTGCGATGCTCAAATAGGCTTCCACATTCCCCAAATCGCCCGCCGTGTTATAATACCCAATGGCTTTTTCATCATCATTATAGTCATAATTGTCTGTATCAGAATAAAAAATCTCCCAAAGCCATATAAACGCGTTTATCGCCTGCTTTGAGGGCTTTTTGGTAGTGTTGCAAAGCTTTGTCATACTGGTGGCACGCATAAGCTTGCTGGGCAACCAAAAAATCCTGCTCCTTTGCAAACACATCCCCGCTTAATAACAACCCCACCAACACCACTACTCTCCAGATCACCACACAACCTCCAATCACAAAAGGGCTTAACCCCCCCATTCTACACTTTTTATATGTGAGATTGTCTTAAAGGTAAAATACCCTGACTTATAGTTATACTTTGACCTATGATCTTTTCACAAACGCATTCTTTGCATATAGGACAATTTTTGAGGCGTTCTGTTGGCATCTAGGGGCTAAGTGTGTTGGTGGTAAATGGTGGTCCCGACTGGACTTGAACCAGCGACCCCTACCATGTCAAGGTAGTGCTCTACCACTGAGCTACGCGACCGCAAACCACTATTTTACCCGATCTTATTTGTCTTTTGCCTTAAGAGCCCCTTGTTTGAACATCTGGATCACCAAGAGCCCCACGCCCACATCGATCAGCACATCAGCAAGGTTGAAAACCGCAAAATCAAATTTATAATGCCAATAGACATAATCCACCACCCCGCCATGCACAAAGCGATCTAAAATATTAGAGCTGCCTGCTCCTAGCACCAGCCCAAAGGGGAGGGCATTGGGGATAAAAAACTCTTTTTGGCGCACCAACAAAAAAGCCATGCCCACAATCAACAGCACCTGTAAATATTTGAGCCAAGGGCCTAAAAAATCCAACATCGAAAAAGCCACGCCCTTATTATAAGCCAACACAATGGAGATCACAGGACCATGGTATCTAAACCCCTCTAAGATCACTTGTTTTAAGGCTTGATCGCCAATGAGAGCCACTATCCCAGCTAAACTAAAATAAACCAGCGCGCGTTTCAAGGCTAACCTAATTTTTCATGGAAAAAGGTTTTGAGCTCTTGGGTCTTGCTTTTTAACAAGGCACTATCTTTGCCCTCTAACAAAATACGCAAGAGATTTTCCGTGCCTGAATAGCGGATCAGGTGGCGGATGTGGTGTTGTTCTAGGGTTTTGATCACCTCTTTAAAACCCGGGATTTTCTCTAGGGGCTTTTTGTGCTTGATGGGTAGGTTTTCAAGCACTTGGGGGCAGAGCTTGAAGGGGTTTAACACCTCACAACTGGGTTTATTAGCCTGCACCAAGAGTGCACTCACCTGCAAAGCGCTCATGATCCCATCCCCGCTTTTAGAATAATCCCCCAAGATGATATGCCCGCTCTGCTCGGCTCCAAAATTAGCCTTGTGGGCGATCATCGCCGCGCTGACAAATTTATCCCCCACATCACAGATCACCACGCTAATCCCTTGGGCGTTCAAATATTCTTGCAGGGCTAAATTGCTCATGCTAGTAACCACAACCTTAGCTTGGGCTAGTTGTTGGTTTTGGTGCTGGTAGCTGGCTAACACGCCAATCAGCTTATCTCCATGCACCACCTGCCCCAAATTATCCACCACCACCAACCGATCAGCATCCCCATCTAGTGCAATGCCCAAATCTGCGCGGTATCGTTTGACCTCTTGGCTAAGCTCTAAAGGAAAGAGCGCACCACACTGGGCGTTGATATTGCTCCCATTGGGCTTGTCATTGATCACAATCACATCGGCTCCTAGCTCGCTAAAGACAATGGGGGCGACCTTGTAGCCAGCCCCATTAGCGGTGTCAATCACCACGCGCATGCCCTGCAAGCTCAAATGTTTGGGGAAGGAGTTTTTCAAATGCACGATGTAACGCCCGATCACATCATCAATGCGTTTAGAACTCCCAATCCCCACCCCCACTTGGCAACTATTGCGGATCAAGTTTTCATTAGCAAAAATCTTTTCAATCTCTAGCTCGCTCTCTCTTTGGAGCTTGTAGCCAAAGCGATCGAAAAACTTAATGCCATTGTCCTCAAAGGGGTTATGGCTCGCACTGATCATCACCCCCGCATCGCAGCGCATATTCTCGCTCAAAAACGCAATGGCAGGCGTGGGCATGGGTCCAATTTGGATCACATCATAACCCACGCTAGTTAGCGCACTCACAAGGGCATTTTCAATCATGTACCCGCTCTTGCGTGTGTCCTTACCCACCAAAATTTTATGACTAAGCGCACTCTTACTAAAATACAACCCAGCGGCAATGCCTAATTGCATCACAAACATGGGCGTGATCTCCACCCCTGCTCTGCCCCTAACCCCATCGGTCCCAAAAATCATGCTAGCACCCTATTTAATTTGTCTTTAATGCGCTTTTGGCTAGAATTTTGCCACATTATTTTTGATAAAAGGATTAAGTAGTGGCCAACCATAAATCCGCTGAGAAAAGGATTCGCCAAACCATCAAGCGCACTGAGCGCAACCGCTTTTACAAAACCCGCATTAAAAATATCATCAAAGCCGTCCGTGAGGCGGTGGCACACAATGATGTCCCCAAAGCCCAAGAGTCGCTGAAGGTGGCGAACAAGGAATTGCATAAATTCGTGAGCAAGGGCATTTTAAAGAAAAATACCGCTTCTAGGAAGGTTTCTAGGCTCAATGCGAGCGTGAAAAAGATCGCTTTAGCCAGTTAATCCGTGCTCCCCACAAAATTAAAAGAAGTCGTGGCGCGCTACGATGCGCTTGCGGCTAGCCTAACCCAACCGGAAATCTTAAACGATGTGCGCCAGCTCACCGAGTTAAGCAAAGAACAAGCCAGCTTGGAGGAATTAGCCAGTTGCGCTAAGGAATATCTTGGCATCTTGGAGAGTATCCAAGAGAATAAAGCCTTGTTGGAGGATAAAGAACTAGGCGAGCTAGCCAAAGAGGAACTTAAGGACTTAGAGGAGCAAAAAGCCAGCCTAGAGGAACGCATTAAAATTTTGCTCATCCCCAAAGACCCCAATGACAATAAAAATATTTATTTGGAATTGCGCGCGGGCACGGGAGGCGATGAAGCGGGGATTTTTGTAGGCGATCTCTTTAGGGCTTATTGCCGTTATGCGGATTTGAAACGCTGGAAGGTCGAGATTGTCAGCTCGAGTGAAAATAGCGTGGGGGGGTATAAAGAGATGATCGCACTCATTAAGGGGCAGGGGGTGTATTCACGCCTCAAATTTGAAGCCGGCACGCACCGCGTGCAACGCGTGCCTGAGACTGAATCGCAAGGGCGTATCCACACATCCGCTATCACGGTGGCGATCATGCCTGAAGCCGATGATGTGGAGATCAATATTAATCCTAATGATTTGCGCATCGAGGTTTTTCGTGCCGGGGGACATGGGGGGCAGTGTGTGAATACCACCGATTCAGCCGTAAGAATTACGCATGTACCCAGTGGGATCAGCGTGTCCATGCAAGATGAAAAATCCCAGCACAAGAACAAGGACAAGGCGTTAAAGATTTTAAAAGCCCGTCTGTATGAACAACAGATCGAACAACAACAGCAAGAAAGCGCGGCCGAGCGCAAAATGCAGGTGGGCAGTGGGGATCGCAGTGAGCGGATTCGCACCTATAACTACCCCCAAAACCGCTTAAGTGATCACCGCATTAATTTAACCCTTTATAGCCTAGAGGAGATCATGCTCTCAGGCAATTTAGACCCGGTCATTGAACCCTTGATCGCACACGCCCAAAGTGTCTTAGTGGAAGGCTAGGCTAAAAATCCCTTGACAAGGACACCAGCCACCTGATAGCATTGATATAACTCTGTGGGCTGGCTTTGTTTTGGTAGGCAATATCAAACCCACAGCCATGATCGACACTGGCGCGCTTGATGGGCAGATTGAGCGAAACATTGATGCTCTCTTCAAAATAAAGGGCTTTGAGCGGGGCTAGCCCCACATCGTGATAAAGGGCGACAAAATGCGTGTAACGCGCACGCATATGCGGGGCAAAGGCACTATCAGCCGGTATAGGTCCTACAAACAAGGCACGCCCCAAGAGTTGGTTAGCACGCTTGATCGCCTCTTGCACGATTAAATCTTGTGAGCCAATAGCCCCCCCATCGCCACAATGTGGGTCTAGCCCTAAGACCACAATCTTTTCTACTTTGGGCAACACCCGCCCCAAAGTGCCTAAAAATTTTTTTAAAGGTTCTAATTGCACGCACCCACTCACCGCACTTAAGGGGATGTGATCGCTAAAGAGTGCCACCCACAACTTAGGGCAACCTAGCATCATGATCGCCTCTTGTTGGTAACGCTCTTTTAAAAGGGCGGTGTGCCCGGGGGTGTTAATGCCCCCTAATTGCCATGCCTGTTTGTGGATAGGCAGGGTGCAAACCCCCATGACCTCTTGGCGATCAACCAAGTCTAGGGCGTGCAAGAAACTTTGGAAGCTATAAAACCCGCTCTCTTGGCACACTTGGGCGGGTTTGATGGTAGGTTTGGGGGCATTGGGTGCACTGCATGCCATGTTTTTTAGGGCTTGGGTGTAGCCGTTGTTTAATAGGGCGTTGGCTTGCTCTAAAAGTTGGCTATGCACGCAATAAAGAGGGGTGCAAATTTGGCTGATGTGTGTGTGGGCTTTGAGCGCGATTTCTAGCCCTATGCCCTGAATATCTCCGATAGAGATGGCGATTTTGGGTTTCATCTGTGCCCCATCGCCTCTTGCATGTCATAAATGGCGCGCTCTAATCCCACCATCACCGCCCGCGCGATGATGGCATGCCCGATATTGAGTTCTGCTAAGCCCGCAATGCCCGCCACCAGCCCCACGCTAAAATAATTCAAGCCATGCCCAGCGCACATTTCTAAGCCCATCTGCACCCCTTGCGATGTGACTTCTTTGAGCTCTTGCAAACTGGCATCCAGCATGCTTTTTAGGGTGGGATTATTAGTGGGCAAATCTTTTAAGCGGTTTTTGTGGTGCTTGAAGTGGGAATAAAGAGTGTTGTAAAGATTGCTGAATTTGCCCGTGTGTAACTCCACGACTTTAACGCCCAAATTCAAAGCGCGCTGCAAATTCTCTCTTTGTGGATCGATGAATAGTGCCACCTCAATCCCGCAATCTTGGTAAGCCTTGATGGTCTGGCTTAATTGGGGGTGATCTAAGTTCAGCCCCCCCTCTGTGGTGATCTCTGTGCGTTTTTCAGGCACTAGAGTTACTTTAAAGGGCTTGAGGTCGCATAAAATTTGGGTGATCTCAGGGTCAATCGCACATTCCACATTGATAGGCATGGGGGCATGCTGGATAATACTAGCCACATCGTCCTCATGGATATGGCGGCGATCTTCTCTTAAATGCAAAGTGATCAAATCCACCCCGACATTTTTGGCAATAAAGATCGCCTCTAGGGGGTTGGGTTCGTGGATTTTGCGCGCTTCTCTAAGCGTGGCGATGTGATCGATATTTAGACCTAAACGCATGGGTGTTCCTTGTGATTGAGATATTGGTAAAAGCTAAGATACGCCCCTATAAAAAGCGCGATCACTGCCAAAAGCGCATAGGGCTGGTTGCGCCAAAAATAGCTAGCCAGCATGAAGGGCAGATTTAAAACCACAATAAAAAGCCCGGTGAGGGCATTGGGATTGGGGTATTTGTTAATCAATGCCTTAAACAACAAGGTGTGTAGGTGCAGGGCATCGGGCAGGGTTGCCTTTTGTTTTTTGCAATTTGCGCCGTGTGATGGAAAATAACACCTCAGTTACTGGATACACCATTAAAGCCAGCCCAAACCACACGCTCACCACGCCCTTTAAGGCTAAATCCATCAAGCACGCCCCACACACCAGCCCCAAAAGATACGCCCCCCCATCGCCTAAGAAAATATAACCCTTAGGGAAGTTCAACACCAAAAAGCCCAAGACACCCAAGAGCATAGCCAAGATAAAGGGGCTAGGATCAGCCAGATATATAAACCCCAAAGCCAAGACGCTCAAGCCCCCAGCCAACCCGTTAAACCCATCAATGATATTGATCGCATTAGCCACGCCCACGAGCATGAACACGCTAAAGGGCAGGGCTAAAATCACGGGCAAGCTAAAAAAGGGGGCAAAATCTTTTAAGATCAAGGGGGTTAGGCTGATCACAAGCAAGACACCTAGACTTTGCAAGAATAGGCGGATTTGTGGGCTTAGAGGGCGGTTGAGATCTTCTAAAAATCCGCTTAAAAAGACCACAACACCCCCCAAGAGTAGCCCCCAGTGCGCGCCCACCCCCAGCAAAAAAAACCAAAAAAAATACCCCAACCCCCCCCGCCCCGTGGGGTTCTTTTGGTGTGGAAGCCTTGGGGCTTGTTGGCATTATCCACAAACAAGAGCGATCGCCTAGAGAAGATCACCACCCCCAAGCTACTCAAAAAACTCAGCGTAAAATACAGCACAGCCCAAACTTTTTCAAACATTATACCTTACAAAATGTTATAATCTAGGCATGTTGAAAAAAGTTGTTCATACAGGTTGTGCGCTGTTGCTCTGTGTGCGCTTAGGGCAAGCCGAGAGCCAAGAAGCCAAGATTTTAGAGGACATTGGGGATGTCTTGCGCTTGATGCCTATTTTTGTGGGCGTGGTGAGCTTAGGTATGCGTGATTATAGGGGGCTGGGCGAGTTGGCAGTTGGGAGTTTTGTAACCCAAGGGGTGATCTATGGGATCAAGGGGGCGTTCCAAAGTGCGCATGACCGCGGGGCTAAAGTGCCCTTTGCTAAACGCCCTTGCTGTGATAGCTGGCGGGGGATGCCCAGCGGGCATGCGGGGGGGGGCATGGAGTGCAGCAGGGTTTGTTTTTTACCGCTATGGGTGGAAACCGGCTTTGCCTGTGATTGCTTTAGCCATGCTCACCGATGCTAGCCGTGTGGTGGCGCGCAAACACACGATTTTACAAGTGGTGGTGGGGAGTTTGATTGGTTGGGGCTTTGCCTACCTCTTCACTTCCAAATACCGCCGTAATTGGGAGCTTTACCCCGAGATTAGCATTAATGAAAAAGGGAATGCCCGCTATGGCATGGCATTCCATTACCGCTTTTAAACCCCTCCTTGATGGCTTATTTGCCTTTGTTTTTGATCTTTTCGATCGCATCGCGGTAGCGATCGATGTTCTCGCTGGTGAGTTCCTCCACCATTCTTTTCATCACGATCACATACATTTGGTTGAGAATCTTGCGG
>CAGP01000009.1 GCA_000263275.1 Helicobacter bizzozeronii CCUG 35545
TACAGGTCTCACACATCATATCTCCAAAGGCGTAACTTTCGGCACTTCCTGCCGTAGATACGAATGTATGGGGACATTATACCACAAATTAGTGGCATTCATCCCACCCGCTAAAACAAATGCGACGCATTTGCTAGAGTGGGATTTCTGCCAAAAAAGATGTTAAAACCCTGACTCACATCCACTCAATGATCTGCGACACATCCTTAGCTTCATAGCAGGCGATAGAGGTTTTTAGGCTGGGTTTTTTAGGCACAATCGCCTTTAAAAAGCCGTAATTCTCCATTTCTTTAAGCCGCACATTTAAATTGGGCACTTCTTGCACCGAGCCAGTTAGCCCCACCTCTCCAATAAAGGCGGTTTTATTGCTAATAGGGCGATTGCGAAAGCTGGATAAAATACTAGCGATCACGGCTAAATCCGCACTGGTTTCACTAATCTTGATCCCCCCGGACACATTGATAAAGACATCGTAGCGATTAAGCGGAATCTCTAGCTTTTTCTCTAACAAAGCTAAGAGCATATGCAAGCGGTTGGTATCAAAGCTGGTGGCTAGGCGTTTAGGATTAGCTAAAGAGCTCTCACACACTAGAGCCTGAATTTCTAAAATGAGCGCGCGCGAGCCCTCTAGCACCACACTTAAAGCACTGCCTGCCAAGCTTTGCTGTTGGGAGAAAAAGAGCTTAGATGCCTCTTTAGCACTCATCAGCCCTTCTGTGTGCATTTCAAAAATGCCCACCTCGCTGGTTGCTCCAAAGCGGTTTTTAAAACTGCGTAAAATCCTAAGCTCTCTACTTGGATCGCCCTCAAAGTAAAGCACGGCATCAACCATGTGTTCCAACACTCGAGGTCCAGCAATCGAGCCCTCTTTGGTGATGTGCCCGATGATAAAAATGGCGATTTGCTCTTGTTTGGCTAGGCGCATTAAATCAAAGGTGATTTCGCGCACCTGAGAGATCGATCCGGGAGCCGAGCTAATCGCACTAGAATAGAGGGTTTGAATCGAGTCGATCACACAGACAGCGTAATTAGCCCCGAGTAAATGCGCCTTGATCGTGTCTAAATCGATTTCATTGAGCAAATACAACTTTTCTTGCACGCATTGCAGGCGATCGGCTCTTAAGCGAATCTGCCCGGCACTCTCCTCCCCGCTCACATACAAGACACTTAAGCCCGTGCCAGCTAACCCCCCGGCTACTTTAAGCAAAAGCGTGGATTTGCCCACCCCCGGAGCCCCCCCAATGAGATACAGCCCCCCAGCCACAATCCCCCCACCTAGCACGATGTCTAATTCTTTCTGCGTGGAGCTAAAGGTGCTGATGCTCTCTTGCTCGACCTTAGCAATAGAGATAGCTGAGAGTTTGGGGGTATTTTTAAGGGGTTTGAGGTTTTCTAGCTCTTTGGGGCTGATCTCAACAAAGCTTTCCCACTGGTTGCAATTATTGCACTTGCCTAACCACTTAGGACTGATAAATCCGCAATGTTGGCACTCAAAAACCCTAGACTTCTTGCCCATCTTTAAAGATTGCATCTAAAAGGCTTTTGACATACTCCATTTCCTCAAAAGGGATTAAATCGTTTTCTTTCTCCCCCACGCCCAGATACAAAATAGGCAGTTGCAACTCATAAAGAATGCTCAAAATACACCCCCCCTTGCTCGTGCCATCCAGCTTAGTAACAATCACCCCATCTAGCTCTAAACTCTCATGAAAAATCTTAGCCTGCTCTAAAGCCGAGCTACCCTGCGTGCCATCTAGTATTAGGATTTTATAATAGGGGGCATTGTTTAAAGCCTTGCTGCACACCCTAGAGATTTTTAAGAGTTCGTTTTTTAGGTTGGTTTGGTTATGCAAACGCCCGGCTGTGTCAATGATGATTTGATCCACTCCCCGCGCGATCCCCGCCTCAATGGTGTTGTAAGCCAGCGCGCTAGGATCGCTATTTTGCCCGGCACTAATCACCTCTAATTGCAACTTCTCACCCCAAAGTTGGAGTTGTTTGACTGCAGCGGCCCTAAAAGTGTCCCCCGCACCTAATAAAACTTTTTGCTTGTTGAGCAGGTGTTTTTTAGCCAGTTTGGCAATCGTGGTCGTCTTGCCCGCCCCATTGACCCCTAAAATCAGCGAAACTAAGGGCTTGGTCTCAATAGGCTTTAAGCGCACCTTGTCGTAGTAACTCTCTTTGCGCAAAAAGCGCATGAGGGCGACTTCTAAGTGGTTGCGCTTGATCTGTTCAGGCAAGTGTTCTAAGAGTTTTTCGACCAAGTCAAATTGCACATCAAAGCCGATTAAGATTTCCTCGAGTTCGTCCTTACTGAACACCGCATCTTTGCTCTTGAGCAAAGACGCTACATTTTGGATGGTTTTTTTGAAAAAGTTAAACATCAATCCCTCTGAGTTTGGATTAAATCTTGAAGTTCTTTGGTGAGCATCTCTTCAACAAGTGCCCCGCGGTAACTTTGATACAGCTTGCCTTGTTTGTCATAGAGTAAAAAATAGGGCAAGGGCCAAGAGGTGCTATTAAGAGGCGTGCTAAAAGGGGTGCTGTCCATTGGGTTTAGCATGGGAAAATGCAGGGTGTGATCTTTGGTGTAATTTTCGATCTGATCTTGTGGATAGGCTTTGTCCAAAAAACCCTAAAAAATGCCACCTTGTCCTTGAAGTTTTCTTGAATGCGGTTAAAGAGCGTTATAAAAGGCGCAGAGGGTGCATCTAAACTAAAAACCATGATGAAAAGGGGCTTGTGGGTGCTCTCAGGGGATAGGGTTTGCAAGTGATCGGGGGTGATTTTAAAGCGGAACTCTTGATGGTTTTGATCTAAAAAAATTAAAGAGAGTTAGGACACTTGGGGCACTCTGTTCTTGTGTTTCAGAAGGACTAGAGTGGTGCTTTTGATCTGAGCACCCCCAAAACAACAACACCACCAACACCCCCAAAAAGCCCGCACGCCAATCCATCTCACTTCTTTACCAAAAAATGCGCCTATTATAACGCTTTATCAGTAACTAGACTTTAAACTTCCCTAGCTCGCGATCAAAGATGTCTGCCATTTGTTTTAAAGAGGAGCTAGCTTGGCTCACATCTTGCACACTTTGGTAATTGAGCGAGGCTAGGTTATTGATTTCTTGGATTTCGGCTACAATGCCCTGTGTGGCTTTAGCCACCTCCTTAAACTCACGCACATCGTGGGTGGTGGCGTTGATCACCACTTGGATATTTTGCACATTGGCATCCACGACCTCTTGCAAAGCCAAAGTGAGCTCGGAGGTTTTTAAAATCTCTTGGGCGTTGCTGTGCAGATGTTGGCTAATATCCCCCACAGCACGCACCACATCGTTAATGGTGTGATCCACCTCGCTTAAGCTATTCTTAGTCTTTTCAGCCAATTTACGCACCTCATCAGCCACAATGGCAAACCCCCGTCCATGCTCGCCCGCCCGCGCTGCCTCAATGGCAGCATTGAGGGCTAGTAAATTGGTCTGTTCTGCCACATCGGCTATAAGGGTTAAAACCGCTTTGATGTTTTCGGTATTCTTGGATGCCTCCTCCAGTTTGTCAGAAAACTCCACCCCCAGCTGGGCATTGTGGGCGAGATTTTGGCTAAAGGTTTGGATTTTAGAGCGCACTTCTTCTAAGTTATTGCCCGTTTGCACGAGGTTTTTATTGTTGTGATCGGCGTTATCAGCCCCCATCAAAATACTTTGCACAATGTCATTCCCATTTTTAACCGCAACACAGATGCGTTCTGTCTCCTCTTGGGTGTGTTGGGAGACATCGCTTGAGCTGGTGTGTAGCGTGTTGGCGATTTGGGTATTTTGGCTGCTCAATTCCTTGATATTGGAGATAATGCCCTGTGTTTTTTCCAAAAGCGCATTGATGTTCTTAGAGATAACCGCAATTTCATCCTTGCCCTTAACCTGTAGGCGTTTGGTCAAATCCCCCTCTTGAGAGACCAACTCAATGATCAAATCTCTAAGCTTGATCAAGGGCTTAAATAAAATCTCAATCACGCCAAAGAGGACACACAGGACAATGACAAGAGAGACAATCCCTATGATCAAAAGCGTCTTTTGGATGTCAATCAGACTTTCTAAAGCCACCTTTTTAAACACCCTGCCCACGACTTTCCAACCCAGATCGGGCACCGTTGTCCAAACATAGAATTTATCCCCACTGGGGTGATCGCGTTCCATAAAGCCCACTTGGTCAGACAGGACTTGGCGGACCAATTGTGGGTCATCTGGGTGGTATTTACTGCCCTTTTTGTAGGTGGAGGAGGCGAGCACCACGCCACTAGCATCCAGCACATGCACCTGCCCCTTAGCAGCAAAAAAAAGAACTGCTAATGGCTTTCAAAACGGATTCTACGGCAACATCTGAGGCGATCACGCCCTTAAACACGCCCTTTTGCATTAACGCTAGCGAGTAGGTGATGATGGTCTTTTGGGTGAAGAGATCGACATAGGGCTTGGTGATGTAAATGCGGTTGGGATTCTCGCGAGCATGCTGGTACCATGCGCGTTTTCTAGGGTCGTAATGCTCGGGCTTTTTCCCAATGGATTTAATGATCGTCCCATTTTCAAAGGCGACATGCACATCCTCACTCCCACTTTGCACAAAATTTAAGATTTGCTCCACTCGGGGCAAATCGTTTAAATCCACATTTGCAAAATGTTTGGCGGTATCTTGGAGCATGGAGCGCAGATGCCCATCGGTTTCTTGCAGGGTGGAAGAGAGCATATTCACCATCAAGGAGAGAGTCTGGCGCGTTCCTTTGGTGATATTGTTTTGGACCTTGTGGCTAATAACACTCATGGTGATGCCAAAGGTTAAAATCATCAACACAGCCAAAACAAACAAGACTTTTACTCTAAAATTCATATCTTCCCTTAGATGATCATCGCTCTAGTCGCATGAAAAACCGACCCACGCTCATTTTAACATAACCTAATAAATGGTGGAATATATTATTATTTTTTTGCTTTTATTAATAAATGATTTGCGCCCTTAAATTGCCACACACAGCCATAATCCCTAAAAAAGGCGCACAACGCCTGAGCATCCATGATCGCATCCTCTAGCCCGATAAAGACTTCCAAACGCACCCCTTGATCGCATAAAAAATTCTAGCTTTTGGGGATCATAGTGGTAGTTGAGCAAGGTTTGCAAATCTTGCAGACTGCCTAAATGCGTGTAGCGCGCGAGACTGGGATCTTGTGCTAATAACGCATTCCAGCCAATTTTCTCAAAGAAAGCCTGCATGTAAGCTTGGGGGTTTTGTTGGTAGGCTTTGAGTTGCAAGTTTTTAAAGGCTTGGCTTTTGTGGGCGAGCATGCAAGGGGCGATCAAAATTAAGCGTTGTGTGCGTTTGCCCTGCTGGACTTGATCACAAGCATGCTCTAACGCACAAATTGCCCCATAGCTAAAGCCGGCGACATCATAGAGTCCGCATGGTTTTAAAATCCACTCAAAAAGCCATGCCTCCCCCTGAAAACCAAAGCCACTAAAATAACGCCCCACCATCACACAAAGGAGCGCAAGATTTCTTGCATTTGAATCTTAGAGAGTTTTTCTTTTTCTAAGAGCACTTTAGCAATGGCTTCCACCTGCATTTTAGAATTGCCTAAAAATTCCTTTTGCTCCTTATACAGCGTGCCTAGCAATGCCTCCATATCCGTGCGATCCCCGATGAATTTATGCCCCATCGCATAATCCTCACACATGCGTTTAGCGATTTCAAAGGCATGTTTGAGATCGTCTTTAACCAGCGTATAGTGTTCTTGAAAAAACAACTCCAAGATGATCATGCCACTTAGATACACCTTAATGCTATTGTTCATCTCGCTTTGGCTGCGCACCTTTTGATCGCTTGCCATCAGAAAATCCCCCATCAACAAGACCTTATCAAACTCCACTTCTAGCCAGTAGGCACTAAATGCTTTCGCACTTTGATACAGGGCATAGAGTATTTTTTTCTTTGCTCGCTCAAAGCGACATTTTTTTTCTTTGCCAAAGGCGATCTTGTCCTTGATCTCTAAAATGTCTTGCATGGTGATTTGGGTGGCGTTGCGTCTGAGCGCATTGAGCGCACTTTCATTGACCAAAGAGGAGAGCATCGCCCCGCTAAAGCCCACGCAGATTTTAGCCACCTCTTTACAATCTAGGTTGTGTTGCTTGTCTTTAAGATAGGACTCTAAAATTTGGATGCGCTCCTCTAAATCAGGCAGAGAGATAAAAATACGCCGATCAAAACGCCCACTTCTTAGCAAAGCCTCATCCATCACATCGATTTTATTAGTCGCCCCAATCACAATCACTTGTGCGCTCTCCTCAAAGCCATCCATCTCGGTTAAAAGCTGGTTGAGCGTGGCTTCTCTTTCATCATTGCGTTGGTGCCCGCGCGCTTTACCCACCGCGTCAATCTCATCAATAAAAACGATTGAAGGGCTAAATGCCTTCGCCTTAGCAAAGAGTTCTCTAACGCGTTTAGCCCCCACGCCCACATAAATTTGCACAAAAGCCGATCCGCTATGATAAAAGAAGGGCACTTTAGCCTCAGAGGCTAGGGCTTTAGCAATCATGGTTTTACCCACCCCCGGGGGACCCACCAAGAGCACGCCCTTAGGGAGTTTGATTTTTAAATCTTGGTATTTTTTTGGGGTTTTTCAAATAATCCACAATTTCGTATAACTCCTCTTTGACCTCCTTAGTGCCTGCCACATCTTCAAAACGCACGCTGGGCAAAGTGGCGTGTAAGGAGGGCATGGGCGGGCTTTGGGCTTTGAGCGCATTGTCATAGGAGGTTTGCACGGGGTAATTCTTTTTGTTCCAAGCAAAACGCAAAATGAGTCCCAAGAGAACAAGGAAAAAGAAGATGATCACAAAATCAAGGATTTGCTGGGTGGTGTTGTCCTCCTCTAAAATCTCAATGGGGATATTGGTTGGGAACTGCAACGAATCCTTCCAGCCCACCCGGGCGGTCTTGTAAATCTTAAAATCCACCTTTAAATAGATATAGCGATCATCCATCTTGATACTTTGGATTTTATTAGAGTGCAACAAGGCATTAAAATCTTGGATACTCACCAGTTTAGTGGGCTCTCTTAAGATCAAAAAGAGCACAAAAGCCACGCCGATCAAAATCACCAGCGTGCCAATAGCGACTTTTTTAAAACGCCGCATAGTTGCCACCCTCCAAGACTTCATAATCTCTACATGCCACCCATTTTCCGCATAAATCTTGACTAGCTTGGATTTTAATCGGGTTAAAATATTGGTCATGCCCATAGTAATAGCCTTCTTTGTAACTCTCTACCAACACCTCTAAAACCACACCCTGCACCTTTAAATTTTGCCTAAAGGCTAAATTTTGTGCCTGCACTTGGGCTTTGATCTGCCTTAAGCGTGCTTTGGCAATATTGCCCGGTACACGATTCCCCATCGTGCTTGAGGGCGTGCCCGCACGGGGGCTATAAATAAAAGGGTGGATATGGGTTAGGGGGAGTTGTTTAAAGTTCTCCCATGCTTGTTGCCATATGGATTCATCTTCAAAAGGATGCCCCACAATAAAATCTGTCCCCAATGCAAAACCCTTAGAGGCGATATGTTCGAAAAGTGCGCGATCGCTCTTGACCCGATTAGCGCGCCGCATGCGTTTTAACATGGAGTCATGGCTGTGTTGCAAGGCGATATGCAAATGCTTTTCTAAAATGGGGTGATCCAGCAGTTCTAAAAACTCTGAGTCCATTTGGCTAGGCTCTAGACTCCCAATGCGGATGCGTTTAATGGGCGTGTTTTGGGCGATTTTTTTTAATCAAGCCTGCTATGTTGCTCTGGGTGTCCTTGCCATAACTGCCCACATTGGTCCCTGTGAGCACGATCTCTAACACCCCGCTTTGGGCTAATATTTGGCATTGCTCTAAAATCTGATTTTCAGGCAAGCTGCGGGATTTGCCCCGCACAGAGGGGATGATGCAATAACTGCATTTAAAGTCGCAACCCTCTTGGATTTTCACAAAAGCCCTAGTTTTGCCCACAAATTCTTGTAACAAGCTTTGATCGAGCTTTTCTTGCTTGTCCTCATAAAAAAAGCTTTGTTCTTGTTGCAACAAAGCATCAATCTGCTCTTTATGATCGTGCCCAAAGACCCCAAAAACATGCCCGCTTTTAAAAAGCTTCAAGCCTTGGGAGTTAGCCCCACAGCCCGTAAAATAAACCCGCTTACCTAAAGCGTGCATTTTTCTAGCATACGCCCTTGCGCTATAGTCTGCGTCATTGGTTACCGTGCAGGAATTGAGCACCACAATATCGGCTTCTTGTTCGCAATCCACCCGTTCAAAGGCTTTCAAATGCGCCAACATCACTTGGGTATCAAATAAATTTGTGCGGCAACCAAAAGTTTTAAAATAGACTTTCTGTTTCATCTAGTTTCCTAGTCATATTTTTATTAGCAAAACCATCTGTATTATCTTTAATGAGCTTGGTTGTGCTGTAGGCGATAAAAATATCGGGCTCTTTTAACAGCGCATCGATAATATCTGCTGAAATCTTAGATTTGAGCACCAGCGTGGCATAAGAGTTGGTTTGATACCACACCGCGATATGAATCCCGTCCTTTTCTAAAGCCATGAACACTCTAGGGTTAGCACTGGTGTTGCGTAAAGAGTATTTGGTGCGCATGTTATTCATTTGTTTATAGGTCATCTCGGTATATTGCTTGGCATGCGTGTTGGCGATGTCTAGGGCAATTTGCATCGCCTTTTTGTGGTTGGAGTCAAAGGTGATGAAAAAGTCAATCCCATCCCAAACAGTCTTCATGCCAAAAATGGCTATAGTTGGCAAATAGATTTGTAAAAATGTAGTTATTGGGGATAAAGATGATACGCCCGGCGCGGTAATCGTTTTCTTTGTAGCTAGTGAGCGTAACATCTTCTAAAATGGTGATATAAAGCATGGAAATATCCAACACATCGCCCACATAGGTATTCCCCTCTTTAGACACTTTCACGCGATCGCCCACATGCACATTCCCCCCAATCATAATGGTTAGCCAGCCTAGCAAGCTCATGAATAAATCCCGCATGGCGATGGCTAGCCCGGCACTGGCAAAGCCTAGCACGGTTACCAAATAGGACACATTCTCCAAGTAGGCAAATAAGAAAATTAAAATGATGATGTTGGCATTAATGAAGTTGATCGCCTTGTTGATCGTGTAAGCGCGCTCATTGCTATGCACATATTTATGGCTAATGATTTTCAACACCCACGCTAAAATAATACTCCCCAAAGCAATCAAAATCACATAGGCTAGCTTAAAGATTTGGTCCTTAATTTGAGACTTGATATTCAGGCTCACTTCCTCAATGTCTTTGGCATAAATATCAATGCTGGTTTTTAAAAGACTCTGTGCCCCTTGCAACTCAATTTTTTTCACCTGCTCTTGGTAAATTTTCTTGGAGAGCTCATGGTCTTTAAAGAGATCATACATGCCCTCTCTTTGCAACAAATCCAGTTGGGTGAGGGTGTATAATTCCTGATCGATTAAGTCCAAGACATTTGCCAAACTTTGTTGGTGGTGCTTCATAGTGGCGTATTTGGCTTTAATCTGCTTGACAAAAGAAATCCCGGTTACAATGGCAATCGGGTTTGTGATATTGGGGATATTGGTGATCTGGGGTTTTTCTACAAGCTCCTTAAAAGGATTGACCTTGTATTGCTCTAAAAGCTCCTCTTGGTGTTTGAGGGCTTGCAAAGTACGCTCCAGTGTGTTGATTTTAAGGGTATTGGTGTCCTTTTTGCTTTTCATAACTTTTAGGCGGTGCTGGATATGTTGAATCTGCTCATCAACTTGTTCGTAATTCTCAACATTGCTAAACTTTTTTGAGCCAAATATTGTCGCTAGAATTTAATGTTTTTTCAATACGCCAATACTCCTCTTGGAGATATTTGATTCGTGGGTTGCTAATGGCTGGGGTTTTATCCTCAGACCACAGACTCTCTGCCAGCACAAACCCCAATAAAAAGCCCCAAGCACCTCTTAAAACCCATCTTGCTAACAAGGGAATCCCCCATTTTCAAATTTGACCCAAAACCCCGATTAGTCTAACACAAGATGGCATGTTTTCAGCAACACAAGACACCCGGGGGTTTAACTGCCCAAAATTTCATTCTTTATGTTATGGTGGAACTCCTCATGAGCTCCCCATTTATGCAGAGTGTTTGACATACTCTCCCATAACTAAAAGTTAGGGGATTCTAGCTTTAGTGGAGATCGCGGCTTCAAGCAGGATAGCTCCGTTTGGAGTCTTACATTCCCTATTCCAA
>CAGP01000010.1 GCA_000263275.1 Helicobacter bizzozeronii CCUG 35545
AATGACTAAACTAAAGGGCTATAGCAGTTCTGTCAGCCTTGATGATGCACGCATTTACCCGCTAGATTTTGTCATTGTCAAAACAAGCGATGTCAAGCCTAACTTAAATGCAGGTGTGGGTACACAGACCCGCACACAGATCAACCCCCAACGCATTGAGGAAATCGCCAAAGACTTTAAACCCACAATGCTTTTCAATCGAGGGGGCTTTGATGATCTCCCCATTATCTTAGCAGATGGGCAAGTCATAGCGGGTAATCACAGGGCTAAGGGGATGCAAAGCTTTAGCCCTCAAAGCAGAGAGGTTTATGAAAGGGCTGTATTAGAGCATTACAACATCACGCTTAAAAGCGATGAACTCCTATTGCGCACGCCAAAAGAGGGCTTAGATAAGCAAGAAATCATCAATCTAGCCGCTGCTAGCAATGAAAAACGCCTTGATAGCATAGGGGATATGCTGGTGAGTGCTTTGGGTAAGTATGATGCTTATATCACGCCTAAGAATTTAGACTCTATTTTGAGTGTTGAGCACACCAGCGCAGCGGATTTAACCAATCGTTTGGCTAAGGCATTAGATAAGAACAGCGCTAGCCCCAGTGTAGAAGAGCCCAGTTTAGCCCTTTTAGCTAATGTGGCGCGCAACACACCACGCTTAAACCTAGCAGAAGCCTTAAACCACGCCCAAAAGACATTAGACCCCGCAGAGTTTAAAACACTCAAAGAAATGTTCAGCCACAACGCACCTAGCTTCTATCTCTTAATGCGTGATGGACGATTCCCTAGCCTCAATCTTGCCCCCTATCTCACGCCCGCTCTGCAAGCCACAGCCTCAGCCCTCAAAGCAGGTGAGCGGGCAGATAACTTCGCCCATATCTTAGAGAGATTACAAACGCTTCTAAGCAGCACGCATAAAGATGGCACAAATGCAATGGTGCAACTCAACCCCTATGCTTATGAGGATATGCTAAGCGAAATTCTAGGGGCTGGTTTTGCCCGATTTGCGCGTTTAAAGGGGGCAACAG
>CAGP01000011.1 GCA_000263275.1 Helicobacter bizzozeronii CCUG 35545
TTATCCCACACAATGACACCTCTCCAAGCCAGATCGGCTAACTGGACCGCATCAGATAAAGCGGGCAACATCCGCCAATCAATGAAACTAAAGAAATAACTATTAGGCTTTAAAATGCGTTCAATTTGGGCAAAGATAAAGCCTATCCAAGTAATCCACACGCGTTGGTCTTTACCATCACCTAAAAAATCGTAGTATTTGCAATTACCATTAAGATACTTAACATTCGTGCCCGCATTGCGTGCATTGAGTGATTTTACACCCCCTGAACAATAGGGCGGATCAATGAGCACACAATCAATACAACTATCAGGCAATTTAGCCATAAACTCCAACGCATCGGCGTTAAAAACTTGGTTGAGATAGGGGGTGAGCATTACTCTCTACTCTTAGGCTTTTTGGGATTAAAATGCGCATTAGGGGCTTTTTTGTTGTGGATTTTCTCCCACTTAGCCACAATTGCGTTAAATAACTTTTCCATCTCTGCTAGCTCCTCTTGTTGTTGTGCGCCCTTTTGCTCTAACTCCTGCAAACTAGCCTGCATTTTGGGCGTGATGCTGTTTTCATCTAGCGTGCGCATTCTCTTAACAAGAACATTAAGCTTTTTAAGGCGTTCATTGATGGTGGGGAAGTTGTGTTGCAGTGAATGCAAATGCATAGACAAATCCGCCTCAGTTAAGCCCGTTAGTTCTGCTTCCGAATTTGCCCACTTGCGCAGCTTTTCTAAGTAAATCGGGTTATATCTTATGCTGTGCATCGGTATCCGTATTTCTTCAGTTGCATCATAAAATCTCACTTTGAGCTTTTCTAAAGGAGTCAATTTGTCTTTGACACTCCGCCAAGCATGGTATGCGTCTAATTTGGCTTGAAAATCCTTTTTAAATGCCTCAGCACTTGCGATGAATGCTTGCGTGTTTTCTTTTTTATCTTGAATAGAGGCAATCACTTTATTATTGTGATCGGGGTCGTTTGCTCTGTATTGGCTATGTGTGCCCTCTAACATCTGTGCGTGTTCTGTATCCAAGTCTTTGAGTATTTGGGTGTGCTCTGCAATCCATTCTGTATTTTCCTTCACATATCTTTTGTAGTCTGGCACACTCTTAAGGCTAAAAGTCTGTTGTCTGACAATTTTAACAATCTCTTCGGGTTCTGCATTGGTTTCATCCCCCCATGGCCGTGTTTGCACTTTAAGCGGGGGTTTGGTATTTTTATCTAAAGGAGTTTGCATGTCTGAATCTATCCCCTTGCCACCGGTTAAAGATGTGGATTTTTGGTTTAATTTTGAATCTAGGTGCTTATATGCTGTGCCTGACTCTGAAGTCCCGGGTTTTGAATTTGATTTTAATAAAGGCTCTTGGTTTTCGTTTAATTCTGTTAAAGATTTTTTCACCACTACAGACTGGTGCGGTGATTCTTGCGACGAAGTGAGTTTAAACGAAGTGAGCAAACTGCTATCTAAATCCGACTCTTGAGCGATCGCCTTCATTTTGTGTCTTAGTTCTTTGGCTTCTTTTCTGCTTAAATTCCCCTCTA
>CAGP01000012.1 GCA_000263275.1 Helicobacter bizzozeronii CCUG 35545
GCCCCAACCCCAAGGGTATTACCCCTTGATTGCAACACAAATATTAGCACAGCCATGCTTGTGCTAGCCTTATATCCCCATAGCTAAAGCTAGGGGCTTTACGGCGTGGTTGGTAAAGAAGTAAAAGATTTTGAATCATGTTTTGAACACCTTGAATATTTGATCGAATAAATTTAAAGAAACCTTTTGCATTTGTTGCCCACACTTAGGGCAAGTTGTTGCCATTTTGGCTAAGTCTAGAGGACTCAAGGCATCACTCTTAAAAGCCACAATCTTAGAAAACCCACAAGGGCATTTGAGTTTATAGGGCTTAGGGGGTAGGGGCATGTTTGCTCCTTTTTTCGTAGTCTTTGAGTGTAACAGAGTTAAGTTAATATTAAATTTTAGCGGATTTGTCTTAAAAATTTTGTGTTTTGATGGGTGTTAAAAAATTTTGGCTATAATGCCCCTTTATTCTCTCTGAAAGGCTAGCCATGTTGCGATCTCTTTATAGTGCCACCACCGGGATGTTAGGGCAACAAACCCATATCGACACCACCTCAAACAATATCGCCAATGTCAATACCGTGGGCTTTAAAAAACAACGCGCGGATTTTAACGACCTCTTTTACCAAGCCTTGCAATATGCGGGCACTTCCACTTCAGATACCACCAAATCGCCCAATGGAATTGAAGTGGGCTTAGGCGTGCGCACTTCTAGCGTTACTAAGATGTTTTCTCAGGGTAGCCCAAAAGAGACCGAAAATAACCTAGACATTGCCATCACGGGCAAGGGCTTTTTCCAAATCCAAATGCCCGATGGCTCTACGGCTTATACCCGTGCGGGTAATTTTAAGATCGACGATCAGGGTAATATGGTAACCACTGAGGGGTATTTGCTCATCCCCCAAATCACCTTCCCCCAAGACACCACCCAAATTAGTATCGGGGTGGATGGCACGGTGAGCGTAACTCAGGGCAATGCCAGCACCTCTAATGTGATTGGGCAAATCACTTTGGCTAACTTTATTAACCCGGCTGGCTTGCACGCTTTGGGGGATAATCTGTTGGCTGTAACCTCAGCTAGTGGTCCTGCCATTGTGGGCAACCCTAATGGAGATGGTTATGGGCAGTTGCGCCAAGGATTTTTAGAGCTTAGTAATGTGCGTTTGGTGGAAGAGATGACTGATCTGATCACCGCCCAGCGCGCCTATGAGGCTAATTCTAAGACCATCCAAACAGCCGATAACATGCTCCAAACGGTCAATAGCTTGAAACGCTAGGATTTTCTTGCGCTTTTTTAGCAGAGAATGTTTTTTAACCCTGTTTTTCTCGGGCAAAGTATCTAAGGGACCGGGCACGGCAGGCAGTGCAGTCGCTCTTGTGCTGGGGCTGCCCATTTTGTATGTTTCGGCTAAC
Source organism: Helicobacter bizzozeronii CCUG 35545 (assembly GCA_000263275.1). Taxonomy (GTDB): domain Bacteria; phylum Campylobacterota; class Campylobacteria; order Campylobacterales; family Helicobacteraceae; genus Helicobacter; species Helicobacter bizzozeronii. The sequence goes on from CAGP01000012.1 coordinate 1,399, forward strand.
ACGCTTTTTTTGTGTGCGATTTTAATCGGCTTGATTGCCATCAAGCAAATTGACATCTATGAGGCACAGACCAACACCCATGATGACAAACAGATCGTGATTGATGAATTGGTGGGCATGTGGATGGCGATGGCGATTGCGGGTTGGAGCTGGGTGGGCATCATCGCTAGCTTTATCTTCTTCCGCCTTTTTGATATTCTCAAGCCCTCCCTCATTGGCAAGATCGATCGCGATGTTAAGGGGGGCTTGGGGGTCGTGGGCGATGATGCGTTAGCTGGAATTTTAGGCGGGCTTTGTGCGTTGATTTTAACCCATTTGGTGAAACTCTTTGGGTAAATTTTATATGAGAATAGGCGATCATGAAAGGCATGAAAAAACGGGATAATTGGCATGCGTGCCTTTGTGTTCTTAAGCTTGGGAGCAATCCATGAAAAAACGCCATTCTTTTAAACTTAGGGTTATCCAAGCCCTCGCCAAGCGTGCAAAAGCCAGCCCGTCTAAATGCGTGCGTGTTGCCAAAGCCCCCCCAACCACCCCCACCTATAAAAAACGGGGCATGTCTTATATTCTCTCGCGGAGCCTAGCCAGTGGGGCGTTTGTGTTGGGGGGGTTGGCTGGCTTAAGCCCTTTAAGTGCTGCTGACTTGGGGAGTCAGCACAATATCTTAGGTTACATGTCAGATAAAAGTGGTTCTTATTACTACAGTGGTGGTCGAAATGGCTATTATTGCTCGGATTATTATTGTGGTAAATATGGTGGTTCTGTTACATTAGTGGGTAGTCAAGCACAGCCTTACTACTTACGCCAGTTCCAGTATGATGGTGGTAGTTTCAATTTACAAATTAATGGCAATGGGACGCAAGGTTTGCTCCAAATTGGTTCTGGTGGAGGAGCTACCGGCTCCGTTGTCCTCACAAGCTACTATGGTGGATACCATTTTACCGATAATTGGAACGCCCAAAGTATCCAAATTGCCAATAAGCTGAGTGTCAATCAAACCACGCTCAATTTGCATGGCAATCACGGTACAACGGCTAATAACGCTATAATCGGGGGTTCTAGTAGTGCCACCATCAACATAACCGATAAGACTTCTGAAACTTTCACCAACACCACTTTTCAAGTCGAACCAGGTTCAAATAGCACACAAATTAATTTTGATAGCCCCAACATTGTTTTTAACCATGTAACCTACAGTAATGGGGTGATGGGCACCATCAGTAATAATCAAAGTTTGACTTTTGAAAATAACTCCCAATTCACCTTAAGCAATGATTCCCCCTTTACGAGTTTAGGGGGGAATGTTGATCTGCAAGGTGTAACCTTTAACATCACAAAAGCCCTAAATCAAGCCAACGCTGGAACTTACCCCACTTATGATGTCATTAAAACCAGCGGCACCATCAACTATAACGGTTACACCAAAAATTTATGGGATTTAATCCACTACCAAGGGATTACTGGAACTCTTTACACGGGCAATGGACTGAACAATCCAAATTCTGGGCTTGGCACTTATTATGTGCGTTACAACACAAACAACCCCCAAACCGGTGAAGAATACATCTTTAAGGAAACCTTTAGCGACAAAAAAGTGAGTATGCAGTTTGTTGGCAGTATCCAAAGTATTTGGAATGGGGTATATCAACTCTATAATAACCAAAATTACGATGTGGGTAGTGGGATTGGTTATATCGATCCGGGCACTGACCCCAACAATCCTGCCCAAACTTGGAGCTCATTTGGTGGCACTTTTGGCGCGTCTTTGGATAAGGGGAATGGAGGGACTTTAATCATTGGGAACAAGACGGAAAACCCCAATAAAACGGGAGTGATCCGCTTTGGCGGGACGGGGGGAAATAGCGGTCTTGCGGGTTATATCACCGGTAACTTTAAAGCCCAAAACATTTACTTGACTAGCCATATCCAAAGTGGGAATGCATGGGGCACTGGTGGGGGAACAAGTATCACCTACACCGCCACAGACAAGATCACCATGGATGGCTTGAGCTACCAAAATTTTAAAGCCGGCACCCAAAACACACGCGCCTATTTTAGTGCCAATAATGGAAATATTGATGTTCAAGATTCTAGTTTTAGCGATCAGTCTTGGGGCTCTTTTAGCTTCAGTGCTAAGAATACGAGTCTTAGCAATTCCCAGTTTTCGGGCAATAGTGCCGGTATTGACATCACCGGTAGCCAAAGCCTCAACATCACCAACACGAGCTTTAGCAACGAGAATGCAAACGGTAATATTGCCTTAAAGGGTGGTGCTATTGACTTGACAAACACCACTTTTAAAGAGGGGAGCAGTGGAGGCAGTTTTAACTTAAGCGGGCAGACGATCAATATCAGCGGGGCAAGTGCCAACCCAGATAGTGATAGCTCTTATACCAGCGCGATTATTGGCAACCAAAGCAATATCAACATCAATGCCACTGGGGCGTTGAATATCAGCAATACCCTTTTTAACGACCCCTTGCAAAATGCCAATAACCCACAAACAATGACCTTGAGTGGGAATAGTATCACGCTGGATAACACTAAATTTGAGGGCTATTCGCAATATAAGTTCAACACACAAAATTTAACCCTAGAGGGCACCACAACCTTAAAATCCAATAATTTATTCCCCGGGGGGGGCTCTAATGTCCCCGCCTCGCCCTTTAGCGCAGTCAATGGACTCATCACCCTAGGCAAAGAAGCCACTTTTAATATTTTAAACTCCTTGACCGCCGGGCAAACCTACACGCTTTTAAAAGGCAAGATCAATTATAACGATAACAAATATGCCCATGCTCTTTGGGAGATGATCAATTACCAAGGCATGCATGGGCAACTTTTAAGCCAAAGTGGCGATGTCTATACGGTCGGGTTTGATGTGGGTGGCTTGATTCTCAAAATGCAAGAGACTTTAAACAGTAATTCTTTTACCTTGAAGTTGATCACCAATGTGGTTAATATTTGGGGGGGTATTGTCTATCCCTTAAATGGGAATAATGGTTACCCTAATATCAATATTGGCGATGGGATTGCCTATATCAATCCCTTACAAGGCGGGCAATCCACCAGCTGTAGCGAAGCTAATACCCTCTGCACATGGGGGAGTGTTATCCACCATAGTTTTGATGCCAATATCACGGGCACAACGGGGATTTTGGTGATTGGGAACAACCACCCAGCAGTGGCTACGGGGGGGACAATTGCCATTGGTCCTGGTGGGGGGATAAATCCAATGGGATATATTACCGGTACCTTTAATGCCCCTAATATTTATCTCACCAACACCTTTAAAACGGGCAATTTCGCCTACGGACAGGGTGCCAAGATTACTTTTAGTGCCACAGACAATCTTACAGCTGATGGCTTCACCTATAGCAATGTGGCTACCGTCTTTCCCGGACTGCAAACGGGAGCTAGCCAGCACTCCCGTGCTTTTTTTAGCGCACAGACAATGGAGATCACCAATTCGCATTTCTTTGATGCGACTTGGGGGAGTTTTAGTTTTACCGGCTCTAAGCAGATCGCGTTTAATCAAAGTGCCGTGCAAGGGAGTAATACCCAAGTTACGCTCAATGCGCCTAGCATTAGCTTAAATGGCGGGGGTTTCTTCTTGGGGCGTGGGAGCACGCTTGGCATTGGGAATAATGGTGGGGGTGCTAGCCTTGAGGGCACCGATGCGACCTTTAATCTCAACCAGCAAAGCCAAGCGACCTTTAATACTGCTGTTAATTTGGGGGGCGATAGCGCGCTTTTCTTAAATAACTCCAGCAAAGCGACTTTTAACCAGCAAGCAGATTTTGCAGGCGATAGCGCGTTGAATTTGGACAATAATAGCAACATCACTTTTAATGGCAACACAACCCTGAGTGGCAATGCGCTTTTGAGCTTGATGAACACGGGTGGGCAAAAAACCAACCAAAGCAAGGCGACTTTTAAGGGCACGACTACGCTGAGTGGCAATGCAAACATTAGTTTATCTCAAGGGAGCATGGCGACCTTTAAGGGTTTGGCAACTTTTGGGGGGCAGTCGAGCTTAAACATGGTTGGGACAGGACAGAATACACAAAATGGGCAACCACAGACAACAGCCACTTTTGGGGGCGGGGTTACTTTTGAGGGGCAGTCTAGCTTGAATCTGAGTGATGGTGCTAGTGCTAGCATACAAGGGCAGAGCAACTTTGAGGGGAACACCACCAATCTTTCTAATAGCTCCTTGAGCTTGCAAGATGTTACTTTTAATGCGGGTAACTTGGTGATGGAGAATAGCACCTTTAATGCGAGCGGGGCTGTGATCAGTGATGGCACAACCAATATGAATCTATATGGCAATAATAGCTTGAGCATGGATAGCTTTGAGGTCAATGGGCTTTTAAATCTCAATGGTGCGATGAGCCCTAACACGACTCCCTTGATCAATGTAACTAAAAAATTCACTCTAGCTCCAAAAGCCAAGCTCAATCTTTCTAATATTGATATTTTCACCAATCTTGTAGATGGTAGGGTGTCCAAAACCTTTGATATTTTAAAAGCGGGTAGCATTGTGGGGCTTGGGGGGGCAGATGGTTATCAAAACATCGGGCTCTATGGTTTGCCTATTCAAAATGCTTTGTATAACCAAGCCAATGATAGTTGGAGTTTTGTTAATCCCCTCAATGGCAACCAGATCATCACTGAGAGCGTGCAAAATGATAACCTCACGATCACCATCTCGGCTAATCCTAATCCTAGCCCCACTCTAGCCAATCTCTACAACATCGCCCCCGAGCTCTTTTATTACAAACAATCTAGGCAAAACCCTACGGGGACCAGCTATGATTATAGCGATGATCGGGTGGGGACATTTTTCTTGGATAGTAATGTCAAGGGGGTTTTCTTTGCGCCCCCAACTTCCATCAACGCCCCCATTAATCCCCAAGTGCCCACCACCTACAACACCAGTGGACACCCCTTAGACCCGCTCTATATTTACAATAGCCCGATCAATAAGCAAGTTTTATCTAATCTCTTTGATATTGCTTCTAGCTTGTTCCCCGCCCTAGAGCAACTTTTAAAATCTTTTAATATCAATGATTTAAGCGATCCTAATAAGCTGTTACAAGCCCTCTCAAGTTCTAATATCAGCTTGACAGACCAGCAAAAACAACAGCTTTTGGGCTTTATCGACTCGCTCTCCAGCAATATCAACCAAACCTTTAAAAATGGCACTTTGGTCGTGGGGGCGACACAGGTTGGGCAAGTCAATAACACAAGTAAGGTTTGGTTTGGGGGGAATGGGTATGCGGGTATATGCGCTCAAGACTCTCTTTGTAAAACCTTTGGGAATACCTACTTAGGACAGCTCTTAACTTCCACAGCAGGGGCTTTGGGCTATATTGATGCCAATTTTAATGCCAAAGATATTTACATCACTGGGACCCTTGGTAGCGGGAATGCGACCCAGACGGGCGGGAGTGCTTCGGTGAGTTTCAACAGCTCCACTAACTTAGTGTTAAACCAAGCCAATGTAACTGCTGAACAAACCGATCAAGTCTTTAACCTCTTGGGCACAGGGGGCATTGATAAAATCTTAGGGCAACCCGGACTAGGGCAGGCATTGGGGGATATCATTTACCAAACAGCCTCCAACAATGGTCTGATTCCCCAAGGCTTGCAAGATTTATTGCCCAAATCCTTAAGCAGCAAAACGCTGGGGCAAATCTTTAATGCCAGTGATTTAGGACCCATTTTGCAATTACCCGGTTTTGCCACTGCCATTAAAGACATCATGACCTCTAAAACGGTGGGCAACTTGTTGGGTCCTAATGGGCTCGTTAGTCTTTTAGATCCGGCACAACAAGCAAAAATTGACAACATGCTCCAGCAAGAGATTGACAAGGGAGGTCTTGCGGCAAAAGCGGCGATCGCTACTTTGGGTGGGGTCCAAGGGGCTCAAAATATCGTCAATGCTCTTTATGGGAATGACACCCTTTGGAGCTTGATGGAGCAACTCTCCCCACTAACGGGCATGACTTTAAACCAAGCCTTGGCAATGGGGGACACGCCCCAAGGTGTTGCGAGCATGCAAAAGTTCTTAGACACCACCACTTTTGGGCAAGTCTTTAAGATGGTCTTTGAGAATGCAAACTTGGTTAATGAAGGCGTGAAATGGCTAGGACCCCAACTCTTGGGCACCATTCTTAACATGGCGATCCAAGATGCGCTCAACCCCCCCAAAGCCCTCACCAACATGGCGCAAAATGTCGGGATGAAAATTCTAAGCGACATCTTAGGACCTGATACCCTAAAAGCCTTGCAAGATAACACCATGGTTAGCAATGTGATCAATGGCATTATCAAAGATGGCGGGTTTGGGGGGGGGTTTGGCAAAAGGGCTTGGGGAGTATCTTGCCCCCTAATTTGCAAGAAGCCCTTAAAAAAGCGGGCGTGGGGGCTTTATTAGCCCCTAAGGGTCTTAGCACACTTTGGGAGAAGGGTTATTTTAGCTTTTTGGCTAATGATAGTGTCTTTGTGAATAACAGCACCTTTAGCAACGCCACGGGGGGAGATTTGAGCTTTGTTGCGGGCAAATCCCTTTACTTTGTGGGCGATAATAGCATTGATTTTACCAACTATCAAGGCACGCTCAATCTCTTTTCTAATGATGTGTCCAATATTAACCTAACCACCTTGAACGCCAGTAATGGACTGACCATCAATGCCCAATTTAATAATGTGGCGGTGCAAAAGGGCACAATTGCGTTGAATCAATACGAGAGTTTGGGCGTGAGTGCGAATAATTTTAGCTATTTGGGCACAATCAACGCCGATGGGGCGGTCAATCTCTCTGGCGTAACCAACCAAACCGCCCTAGGCACGCTCAATCTCACCCAAAATGCCACCTTGCAAGCCAATAACTTAACCATCACCAAGGCACTTACTAGCACCTCTAAGAATGGGCTAGAAATTGCGCAAGATTTTAACTTGGCAAAAGGGGCAACGCTTAGCCTTAGCCTAGTGCCTCCCTCTGCAACCGGATCAGCCCCGGCCACCAACGGATCAACTCCTACAGCCCCCACCGCCACGCCAACGCCCACAACGCCCAACACCGCCCTAGTCGCCACCACGCCTAGCCCAACTACCCCCACCGCCTTCACCACGCCCGCCTTACAAATCGGGGGGGGGTTTAATAGTGCGGGTACAATCAGCTTGAGCGTGGATTCCTCTTTGACTCCTAGCCAACCCTTGATCCAAGCTAATGGGCTCATCAATTTTAATTTGAACGCCCAAACGCCCTTGAGCTTTAGCGTGCAAGCCCCACAAGGTGCCACCTCCCCCATCAGCGGTGCTTATACCCTCATGCAATCTAATAGCTGGATTCATTACAACCCCACAACCTTTAACCCCAATAACTGGCAAGATTACCTCAATCTTTATACCAGCTTGAAAATCAACGGGACGAATTTCCAGCTCAATACGCAAGGCACGGGCTTAACTTATAACGGGCAGGCGGTCAATATCAGCGATCGCGGTTTGTTGGTTACCTACCAAAATGGCAATAACCAAAGCGTGAGCGCCTCGATTGCCTATAATAAAATCCAAGTGGGGGTTAATCAGCCCCTCAATATTGAAGTGCCCACGATCAAGCAATACATCAGCCAAATCCAAGGGGAAGCCAGCGTGCGCGCCATTGAGCAAGCCGGGGGACCTGATGTGATGGGCTGGTTTAATAAACTCTTGATTGAAACTAAAAATACCCCCCTCTTTGCGCCCTACTACCTCGAGCAACACTCTTTGCAAGACATGGTGAAAATGGCTAAGGATATTGCCAACAGTATCGATTTGATCGCCAGCCCCACGCTCAAAGCCAATGCCTCCGATCTCTTGCAAATTAGCTCCCACACCAAGCAGATGAGCCGTCTGGCAAAACTCTCTAATTTCAGTGCCGAGCCAGCGGTCTCTTTCCATGACTTTTTGCAATCCCTCAAGGGCAAGAAGTTTGCCAGTGCCGTGCCCAATGCGATGGATATTATCACGGCTTACTCCCAAAGGGACCGCTTGAAAAATAACCTTTGGGTTACTGGCGTGGGCGGGGCTAGCTTTGTGGCTGGGGGCACGGGCACGCTCTATGGAATCAATGTTGGTTACGATCGCTTTATTAAGGGCGTGATTGTGGGCGGGTATGCCGCCTATGGTTATAGCGGTTTTTATGGCAATATCAGCAATGCCAATTCCAATAATGTCAATATTGGGTTTTATAGCCGTGCTTTTTTAAAGGGCAGACATGAAATTACGGGCAGTGTCAATGAAACTTGGGGTTACAATAAAGCCACTATCAACGCGATCAACCCCATTTTATCGGTCGTGAATCAAAAATACGATTACAATACATGGACGACCAATATCGGTGCCAATTATGGCTATGACTTCTTTTTCAAAGAAAAACGGGTTATTTTAAAACCCCAGATCGGACTGACTTATTACTACATTGGGCTATCCCGTTTGCAAGGCTCAATGGCTAATCCTTTGTATAACCAGTTTAAAGCCAATGCCGATCCGGCTAATAAGTCCGTGCTCACCCTCAATCTTGCCCTAGAGAGTCGGCATTATTTCAAAAAGAACTCTTATTACTATGTGATCGCGGGCATTGGGCGGGATTTGTTTGTCAATTCGATGGGCGATAAACAAGTGCGTTTCATTGGCAATGATACCTTGAGCTACCGCAATGGGGGGCTTTACAACACTTTTATGAGCTTGACAACTGGGGGGGAAGTGCGTTTGTGGCGATCTTTTTATATCAATGCGGGCATTGGGGCGCGTTTTGGGTTGGACTACCAAGATATCAATGTTACCGGGAATGTGGGGATGCGCTATGCCTTTTAAGATAGAATTAAGCATGCATAGGGTATTATTCAAGTCCCCCTCCTTTTTAGCCCTGAGAGATTTTCTCTCGGGGCTTTTTCATTCATAGTCATTAGGTTTTTTTAATCAATATGAAACTCCCTCCCATTAAATGCGTGCATGTCCTCCTCAAACCCGATCTCGCTCCTAAACACTTAGAAGCCCTCCAAGTTGCCCTGCAAGAGGCGCAGATGGATTATGACTTCTTGATTCCGCCAAAATCTAGCCCCCATGAAGCCTTACTGTGCTTGGGGGGTGATGGCACAATCTTAGGGGCTTTACGCCATAGCAGCGCCGCAGCTTGTTTTGGAATCCATGTGGGCCGTCTGGGGTTTTTGAGCGCGACCAATTTAGAGGGCACTTTAGAGTTTTTAAAAGCCCTCAAAGAGGGGCGTTATAGCTTACACCAACACTTGATGCTAGAGGCACACATGGGCAAACCACCCCGGACCTTCCTCTGTGCCAATGATATTGTGGTGGCTAAAAAAGACTTTTATGGGATTTTAGAATTGCAATTATTCATCGATCAGACCCTAGCCAATGTCTATCAAGTCGATGGTTTGATCATCGCCACGCCTCTAGGCTCCACAGCGTATAATATCAGCGTGGGGGGGAGTGTGGTCCATCCTTTGTGCCAAAATATCTTAATCACCCCCATTGCCCCCCATTCTTTAAATGAACGCCCCTTGATTTTGGGCGCACACGCACGCTTAGAGATTGTGGCACAAAAATCTTGTGTGGTGGTGCTCGATGGGCAAAGCCACCACGCCCTAAGGGCTCACCAAGTCCTAAAAGTGCAGGCATCTACCCGCCAAGCCACCTTGCTCCAACCCTTGAATCGCAACTATTTTAAGGTCCTCAAAGAAAAATTCTCTTGGGGGCTAAAGGAACTCCCCAAAGGGAGGACATAGGGGGATATTTGGGCTTTAGCCAATCTTTTTGCCCCACTAATGGATGATTCTAAGTGTCTTGGCTGCTGTTTTGAGCATAGACCTTGTTTTGGCACGGAGTTTTTTAAAAGCCATGTGCAGGTGTTCGCGTCCTGAAAATAATTCCAGTAAAGAAGTGCGATCGGGGGTGTATAAGCTTTTGCTGGACACATTGATTTGTTCGTGGTAAATATGCGGGCTTTCTATGGCGTTGATCAAAAAATCTAAGATCACCTTAAAACTCAAATCATGGCAAAATCTAGGCTTGCCCTCTGAAGTGTTGAGCGGGTGGGCATGCAACATTTCTAAATAGGCATTGTCATGGGTGTCTAGGTAGCGCACAAAATCAAGTGCCTCATCTAGGTTATCAAAATCATGCACATTCACAAAACTTTTAGGGTTAAAATCTAAATGCACTAACGGATTACCCCAGTAAATGGGGATGGTGTGGGCAAAGTAGGCATCCACGATCTTTTCAGTGGTGTAGCCCATCCCCAAAGAGTTTTCAAAACACAGGTTGAATTTATATTGGCTTAAAAATTCATGTTTGTTAGATACGGGTTTGCCTGTGGTGTTAAACACCCTCCCACCCCCAGCTACGGGGCGATAATCATTGAGTTTTTGATAAGAGGCATTGCGCATGGGAGCTTCCCAGTTGGAGGCTACAAAACTAGCAAAGTCGCGTTCAAGAGGGTTTTTTTGTTCTCTAGCTAGGGCATCTAAATGGGGGTATGTTGCAAAAAAAGGGGGTTTTATTGTCTGAGGGTAGCAAATCTGAGGCGTTTAGCTTAAAGGGAGCATGAGAGGCATGGGTGATGGCGTGCAAAAACCGATAAAAAGATTGGTAATAAAGAGGCACGCGCAAATAGCGATCCCCAAACTCCAAATGATCAAAACCCATCGCAAAATCATAGACATTAAAATCAATGCGTTCATTCTCCCCCATAAAAACAAGGCGTTTATTAGGATTGTCTAAGGCCTGATACAACCCCCCTAGCGTTCTAGGATACACCCCAAAGAGGCAGTCATAAGCCATTTTCTTATCAAAACAAATAGCATACTGGTGTTGCAAAATCTCATAAAAAAACCACCCCTTAAAATCCTCTAAATCGCGATACCATTGTAAGTCTAAATTTAGAGGCTTTTTGTGGGGGGGGGTAGCTTGGTGCTCTCAACAAAGACATCTAGGAGGGGTTGGAACATGAAAAACCTTTCAAAAAATTTTCTAAGATTGGCAAGGCTAGAGGGGCTCAACGCCGTTAATATCTTTGTTGTGGCAAATCCAATGCACCACCCGTTCAACCTCTTCTTCAGCCACATAGGGGGCGTGCAGTCTGAGTAATGCATTACTCCCCGGGGGGGTGAAGAGCATATCGCCCTTGCCTAGCAGACTTTGTGCCCCCTCCGTGTCTAAGATCACACGCGAATCCACCTTAGAGCCCACTTTAAAGCTGATCTTGCAAGGTAGGTTGGTTTTGATAACACCTGTGAGCACATCCACGCTGGGGCGTTGGGTGGCAATGATCAAATGAATCCCGCTGGCACGCCCCATTTGGGCGATCCGCATGATCGGGGTTTCCACATCCTTACCGCCCACCACCATTAAATCCGCTAATTCATCAATCATGATCACCAAAAAGGGCATGCTCTCGGCTTGTGCTTTGGCATGGTAACTCTCGATATTTTTAACCCGTTGTTGGTTTAGCAGGGTGTAGCGGCACTCCATTTCACACACGGCGTGTTCTAGGGCTTCTATGGCTTCTTTAGGCGTGGTGATGATGGGAACTCTCAAGTGGGGGATGTCCGCATAAAGGCTAAATTCAACCCGCTTGGGGTCAATGATGATTAATTGGAGCTGATCGGGGGTGTTTTTAAAAAGCAAGGATAAAATCATCGCATGCATGCCCACACTCTTACCGCTACCGGTGGTGCCAGCAATAAGCAAATGGGGGAGACTCTTAAGATCGCTCACATAGGGCTGACCTATGACATCCTTACCCAAAGCCAACGCCAAGGGCGGGGCTTGTTTGAAAGCTTCACTCTCTAGGATTTCTTTTAGACAAATGGGCGTGGGTGTGGGGTTGGCAATCTCAATGCCCATCACATCCTTACCCTTGATCGGGGCTTGAATCCGGATGGAGGGGGCACACAGAGCCATCGCCAAATCATCGGCTAGGGCTAGGATTTTGCTCACCTT
>CAGP01000013.1 GCA_000263275.1 Helicobacter bizzozeronii CCUG 35545
CTATCAAAGCTTATCTTAATCTCTCCATATTGCCTAAACTCACTCTTGGGCAGTTTGAGCGCATCGGGGTAGGGCATTTTCTCAAAAAGGGGTAATCTCTCCCCTTTAGCGTAATAGCGCATTTGGTCTAAAAAACGGTAAGCGTTGATTTGATTAATTCTAGGGTGGATGTCTTTGTGCATATGCTCGTTAAAAAGCCTTTGGGTGATCTGTGTATCAAATGCCCCAAAGTAGTCCCCGCTGAGTTCCTTAAAGCCCGCCTTAATCTCCTCCATTCTGTGCTCTAAGTTGCGTTGGTAGGTCTCTAGGGTGTCCTTAGTATTTTCTTTAAACTCCGCTTTGGGGAAGGGCAGATTAAGCGGATCATAGTCGGCATTACCGGCTAAATGTCTGTGGGCGCGGTTATTCAAGCCTTCAGCCTGTCTGTTATCTGTGGGCTGGTTTAAAATGCCCTTCATCGGGCTAAAACCCTCTAAACCGGCTTTATAACCCAAACTGCCCGGATTCTCCCCCTTGTAAATATGCCCTCTGGGAAGATCGCATAAGGCTTATAAATCAAATTGTAATTAATGCTATTTTGCTTCTCATTTAAGGACTTGGTTATACTGGTGGCTTGTTGCAAACTGCTAGAGCTTTGGGCATAAAAGTTTTGGGCGTTTATGTTAATCACATCTTGAGCCACAGAGACACCAAAATTAACCACACTGGCAATAATTGAAACAATACCAGCTCCAAAAGTCACCACAGAGAGGGCAATACTGGCAATCAAAGAAACTAAGTTGCCAATGAACTTGAATAAGTTTTCCCCCTCAAAGATGTCGCTAAAGACCTGGAAATGGCTATTAGCCTCGTGTTTAGCATATTGGCTGGCTTGTTGCTCTAAAATTAAATCGCTAATATTAAGGTGGTAGCGTTTTTTAGTGGCTTGGTAGGCTTTGTATTTCTCCTCCTGCTTTTCCCAAAAAAACATTAAGTATTCTGGGCTCTTGCGGCTCCAAACAAGGGGCATTAATCCCCTTTGGTGTAGCGGATATTAAACACCTCTTGCGCGCTGGTGGCATTTTGCACTTGATCCCTCAAGCGGTGCCGTTTGCCAAGCAAGG
>CAGP01000014.1 GCA_000263275.1 Helicobacter bizzozeronii CCUG 35545
TGTAAGACTCCAAACGGAGCTATCCTGCTTGAAGCCGCGATCTCCACTAAAGCTAGAATCCCCTAACTTTAGTTATGGGAGAGTATGTCAAATGCCCCATTGGTGTAGGTAAGAGAATTGAGATCTAAAACCCACCCATGCTTGGGACAACGCAGAGTATTCCCCCCCCCCCCACAGAGGGGGTTACCCATGTGACCGCAGGTATTGTTAATGACCCATTCTAAACTGCCACCACGGACAATTTTAACAAAATACGCCCCCTCTGCAAGGGGGTAAACCCCCTCCTGAAGAGAGGGAAGAGTCAAAGAGGTTTGGATACTTTGGGTGCTAAAACGCCCTAAATGCTTGGGTTCCACCCCTACTCCGCTTCAACATCGATCACATCGTCCTCTTTTTTCTTAGACACTTGCGCTGCCCCTTGATCCTTTTTCATCATCGCCTCGGTGAGCTTGTGCGAACTCTCCGCTAAGGCTTTCATCTTGGCCTCTACCATCTCCTTAGTTGCGCTCTCATCTTTAAGAGTGGCTTCTAAATCGTTGAGTGCAACTTGGATTTTCTCCACCTCGCTAGACTCTAAGCTGGCTTTGTGCTCCTCTAGGCTCTTTTTGGTTTGGTGTGCGAGGCTCTCGGCTTGGTTTTTAGCCTCCACCACCTCTTTACGGCGGCGATCTTCCTCCTTGTGCAACTCCGCATCTTTGACCATTTTTTCAATTTCGCTATCGCTCAAGCCACTCGAACCAGAGATTTTGATCTCTTGGGATTTGCCCGTATTTTTGTCTTTGGCTGATACGGTTAAAATCCCGTTAGCGTCAATGTCAAAGGTAACCTCAATTTGGGGCACCCCTCTGGGGGCTGGGGCGATCCCAGTTAGATCAAACTTGCCTAGAGACTTGTTGTCTTTGGAAAATTCACGCTCACCCTGCAAAACCAAAATAGACACAGCGGGTTGGTTGTCCTCTGCTGTAGAAAACACTTGGGCTTTTTTAGCCGGAATAGTCGTGCCCTTTTCAATGACCTTAGTCATCACCCCGCCCAAAGTTTCAATGCCCAAGCTCAAGGGGATCACATCTAAGAGCAAGACATCTTTGACATCGCCCTTTAATACGCCCGCTTGGATACTCGCCCCCACTGCCACAACCTCATCGGGATTAACCGACTTGTTTAAATCCTTGTTGATGAATTCCTTAACCCGCTCTTGTACTTTGGGGATACGAGTCGATCCACCCACCATGACCACCTCTGCAATATCCCCCTTGCTCAAGCCTGCATCTTGGATCACGCTGTCAATTTTTTTGATGGTGTCATTGATCAAATCATCAATCAAGCTTTCAAATTTGGCACGGCTGATCTTTTTGACCAAGTGCTTAGGACCGCTGGCATCTGCGGTGATAAAGGGCAGATTAATCTCGCTCTCTTGAGCCGAGCTGAGTTCCTTTTTGGCATTTTCACTCGCTTCCTTCAAGCGTTGCAATGCCATGATGTCCTTTTTGATGTCAATCCCATTCTCGCTCTCAAATTCTTTGGCGATGTAGTCGATCACGCGGTTATCAAAGTCATCGCCCCCTAAGAACGCATCTCCACCAGTGGCGAGCACTTCAACCACATTGTCCCCGGTTTCAAGCACGGTAACATCAAATGTCCCCCCGCCTAGGTCATAGACCATGATTTTTTTCGGATTCTTTTTTTATCCAAGCCATAAGCAAGGGCGGCTGAAGTGGGCTCATTGATGATACGCAACACATTTAAGCCCGCAATGGTGCCCGCCTCTTTGGTGGCTTTTCTTTGGCTATCATTAAAATAAGCCGGAACGGTGATCACCGCCTCTGTAACAGGTTCGCCCAAATAGCTCTCAGCGTCCTCTTTGAGTTTCATCAAAATTTTAGCCGAGATTTCTTGGGGGGTGTAAGTTTTACCCGCAATTTCCACCGCACACGCCCCATTGCGATCCACGATTTTATAGGGTAGGCGTTTTTTTGCCTCTTGGGCTTTGTCCTCATTGCTCATCAAGCCCATAATGCGTTTGATAGAGTAAATGGTTTTCTCTGGGTTGGTAACCGCTTGGCGTTTAGCGCTCTCGCCCACTAAAATTTCGCCCTTGTCGGTGAAAGCCACCACTGAGGGGGTTGTGTTCTTACCCTCTTTGTTAGCGATGATTTTTGCCTCATTGCCCTCATAAACCGCCATTGCAGAATTAGTTGTGCCTAGATCAATGCCGATCACTTTTGCCATTTTGTATCCTTTGTGTTGAATTTAATTGTTTTTAGCGATGCTCACCATCGCGGGGCGCAATAAACGCTCTTTATACTTGTAGCCTCTTTGGAAGACCTCCACAATCTCCCCCTCTTGCTTGTGCTCCGCGCTCACATGCATGACCGCATTATGCACGCTAGGATCAAATTCTGCCACGCACTCCACGCATTCAATGCCATGTTTGGCCAGCACCTCATGCATTTTGTGCAAGGTGAGTTCTAACCCTTGAGAAATAGGCTGTGCCTCTCTGCCCTCCTCCTCTTTTTGCGCACTCTGCAAAGCGGCATGCAATGCGTCAATCACGGGCAAGAGATCGCTAGCGATCTTTTCATAGGCGTATTCTAACGCCATCGCCTTGTCTTTCTCCAGCCTTTTCTTGGCATTTTCAAAATCCGCATGGGTGCGCACATATAAATCTTGTGCCTCCTTGAATTTGAGTTGGTAGTCAATCTCTGGTTTTTCAGACTGATCTAAATCTGGTTGGGTGATCTCTCCCTCTTGATCTGCCACTTTTTCATTTTCTGCCATTTCTTCCCTTTCACTTAAGATGCACGCGTGATCGCGCTGTAAAACCCCTCAAAATCCCGCTCCAAGCTCCCCACACAGAACATTTTACTTTTTAGCCCCTGTGTGGTGATGGATTGCACCACCCCCAAAAAGCCCAAAGGCAAAACACGCTCAAAATGCAAGCCTTGCTTGAGATGCCAAAAAACGCTCCCCTCGCAAATCTCCAAAAACAGCTTTTCATGCTTAGTTTGGGCTAGCAAGAGTTGGGCTAGGGCACAGAGTCCAAAATAAAAGCGTTCTTGATAGAAATTCTTAATTTGCTTGGCTAGACTGGTGATACACACCAATAAGGCGGCATCTTGGATAGCCTGACACCCCAACCCCACCAAGTCTTTTAAAAAAGATTCTAGTTTCTTGCTATAACCCAGTAACATCTGAGTCGCTCCAAAATCTAGGATCAAAAAGCGTTCTTGGAAATTATAGACACCTAGCAAGATGGCTTGCTTGTAACGCTCAATAAAACTAAAAATCCCATAACGCACGCTGGCTTCTTGGATTTTACCCAAATCCACTTCTAAGAGCGTGGCGGTGTCTAACTTGGCACGCCAATAATCCTTGAGGGCTTGGGTGGTGGGGATACGCCCGCCACTGGTGTGGCTTTGGTGCAATGCCCCCTCAGAGGTGAGGCGTTTAAAATAATTGCGGATGGTGGCAGAAGAAATCTGCATGTCCTCTCCTTGCAAGAGCAGACGCAAACTCTCCGATCCAATGGGCGTGTGGCTATCTAGGTAAGCTTTAATAAAAGCCTCTAAAAGCCAATCTTTTTTAACGCTCATTAAAACACCAACCTTTCACAATCTTTTAAACTGGGCGCATTATAACATGAATTTTGCAAAATTTAGCATTCTTTTTTAAAATATTGCTAAAATTTAGGGCTTAAAATCCAAAACTTGATAGAAGTTGTATCAATTTATATTAATTATTTGATTAATAATACTTGCTATGAGTGGCATTTATTAAAGAATAAAAAAAGCCCGCAGAGGTCAAAATGAGTCTGCCCCAACCATGCCTGTATCTAAATTTAGCCTTTTAGGCTAAAATGCCCAAAAAACTTAAAGGAGACTTCAAAATGAAGGCAAAGGTGATGGTGCTAGCCACAGGCGGGACAATTGCTGGAGGGGGTGAGAGTCAGATCAGTGGGGCTTATACCAGTGCAGTAATGGGCGTTGATCGCATGTTGGAGGCATTGCCACCACTCCACCATGTCGTCGATATTGAGGGCGAACAGATCGCCAATGTGGGCTCTCAGGATATGGATTCGGGGATTTGGTTTAAATTAGGGGAACGCATCGAAACCTTGGCACAACAAGAGGCGATCAAGGGCTTTGTGATCACGCATGGCACAGATAGCATGGAAGAGAGTGCGTATTTTTTACACCTCACGCTCAAAACCCCTAAGCCTGTGGTGTTGGTGGGGGCGATGCGTAATGGGTCTAGCATGAGTGCGGATGGCCCGCTGAATTTATACAATGCGGTGGCGGTGGCTTTGAATAAAGAGAGTGTGGGCAAGGGCGTTTTGGTGGTGATGGATGATGAAATCCATTGTGCGCGCGAGGTGGTGAAAACCCATACAAGCAGCGTCCATGCTTTTTGCTCGCCTAATTGTGGCAAAATCGGGAGTGTTTATTATGGTAAAGTGCATTTTTATATGCAGTCTTTAAGAAAACACACCTTGCAAAGCGATCTAGGCTTGGAGAAAATCCAAGAATTGCCTAAGGTGGTGGTGATCTATACCCATGTGGATTGCAAAGTCTCTCTACTGGAAAACTCAATCATCAATGGGGCTAAGGGGATTGTGGTTGCAGGCATGGGGAATGGCAATCCGGGGAGTGCGTTTTTAAATGCGATGGGTAAGGCGGTCAAAGAAGGCGTGGTTGTGGTGCGTGCGAGCCGCACGGGGGGCGGGCTTGTGAGCTCCACAGAAGTTGATGATGCCAAATATGGCTTTATCACCCCCGATAATCTCAACCCCCAAAAGGCACGGGTTTTATTGCAACTAGCCCTATTAAAAACTAAGGATGTGGCTAAAATCCAAGAGTTTTTTAACACGCATTGATCCCATATGCGGGGCGACTGGGTGCCAAGTTGGGGCACATCTTTTAAACTCCCCACCCTCTACTTGTCGCTCTACGAGCCTCTTAGAGCTATTAAAACGCTATGTTGGTTTTGCCATTTTCTCCTAAAGTCTGTCCTCTAACTCTGCTACCACACCACCCAACCAGCCATTATCTGCCTCCCACAAACTCTAGTTTTCCAAAATAATGAATCTCCAGTCATACCACAACTTTTCACTTCAAAAGCCCTCTTGAGGGCTTGCCAAAGTCTAGGTATTTTAAGCTCTCACTTTTAGAACAAACCCTAGCTTTTGCCTGCAAAAGGCTTTTATAGGGGGTTTTAAGGGTCTTGCCTTGGCAATGTCTTTTAGAACACGCTTGATTTGTGCCCCACCATCTTGCAACATGAGCAATTGGCGTATCTCATGCATGGGTATAGGTTTTTGGTTTAACAAGGGGGCAAGAGAGAAAAAGCCACTAGATTTATCCATGTGCCACCCCTCTTTTTGCACCCACAACCTCTTTCTAATCGCAAAGCATGAGTCTTTTGTCTTTTGTGTGATGGTGCCAAACTTCGCATCGCCTAGTTTGTCTAAATTCTTGCATAAACCATTGAAAATCTCTACAAGCAAGTGGCAATAATCCTCTTTAACGCCGTTATCAAAGTGAGAACTATTGCGCATATGGCATAGTAGTGAAAAAACTATCAAGCAACTCCAAAAACAAGAGAACTAAAAACACGAGCATGATGAAATAGCAGAAATTTTAGGCTTGTGTTTTCCTAAACCTAAATAACTCGAGATCATTCTTGCATGGCATTACAAGAGAAAAGTGTTGTCCTACAAAAGGTTGAAGGCAAAAGTAAGAGTAGATTTAATGCCCACACAAACCATGCTATAGGTTTCACATGGTGTTTTGCAGAGCATACGAGCAGAAATTGAATACACAATGGAGCGATAACCTCATTATACTGGCACAATTGGTGTCTTGACCTCGGTTTATCTAGGTTTTCTCAAAACCACTAACATTAACAATAATTAAAAATTTCTTGTAGTCATTCCCTTGTTCGCTTGTGCCTCGATTCAATGCCTCCAGCGAAAAGCTTTTTAGAATCCTTTGACCCGGTTTATCAGAGATCGACACGAGTTTATTGAGCATTACAACGGGAACGAAGGATTGTTGATACATATCACACCTCAGATCTTTCAAAATTTCTAAGATATTTTTGAGGGTTAAAAAATCCTCAATATTGGGATTTTCCAAATAATGTTGGTATGTCATATCCAAGCCAAAGGGAACAGCTACATCCAACACAAAAGTACGATCAGATTTGACCAGCATTTTAATGCCAAAATAAGTGTTGAGTCCAAAAATAGAGTCTGTATTGCCGGTGATATACTTTTTGATGTAAGCAGAATCGGGCAAGACAAGGCTTTCTGCGGGGATTTTATGCTCCAAGTTTTGTAGATGATCCACAAACAAACCGCTCTTATCTAAACCAATCCAATTAGCATAGCTTGCATTATCTGCTAGCGATCGATCGTAAAGATATTGTAAAAACACCCGCACCACTTTAAAGGCAAAATCATCTAGCCGGCTAAAAAGAGCCAAGGGACCATCTTGAATAAAAAGAATTTTAGGCAACCATTCCCACTGGCTAGTCTCCATCAAAGATCTAAACACAGAGAGCATGAGCACCACCTCAAACACGCTCATCACATAGGATTCTATAGCTCCAGCCCCTAAAATCTCATCGACCAAAGTGTGCAATTCAAAGCAATCTGTGATATAAATTTTTGCCCTACAACAAGGACAAACCAAAAAAGTCGTTTTGCGATTCTTTGTAGTCTGTGCTCTGTCGCTTAAAAGTGTGTCTTGCGCCACATTTAACACACTCGATCCCTATAGACCCCTCTCCACCTTTGTATTCTTGGAACACAAGCCATTTGACAGTGTTTAATAAAGAATCGCCATCCTCATTAAGGCTATTTTCCCTAAAAATTTCATAGAGTCTCTCTCTAGTTGTGGTGATAAAATCTTTTTTGTCATGGCAGTAGCCTTGAATGGAGAGCACAAAAGAAAAGCGTTGAAAAACTTTTTCTAGCCTGCCTAAATCATCAGGGTTAATGCTCTGTTGTTTTGCAAGGGATTTTAAGTCTTTGAGTGAAAAGGTTAAAATCCCCACATTGTAGTAACAAAGCCTTTTAGAAGGGAACTTATTATCGACACAAACTTCTTGATAGCCCCCATCCACAACAACAAGGCGTTCAATATGAGAATCCACCCGGTTTTGGACTTGGGATAGATTGATAGCAACACTTTGAAAATCTATATCCAATGGTGTATCTACCACCCCACACCTAGCCAAATACGCCTTCACTTTTTCGTTTTCAACAATGTGTTGGTGGTTGATCTTGGATGCTCTCTCCCCGCGATAACCCATGCTAATCCCTATCCTTAAATTTATCGATCTGTACAGGAATAATAAAGTTGTTGGAATAGGTTTTGACTCGCGCAAAGCCAACATCGTTATTTTTGATGATGCTTTGAGAAAAGTCGCTAAAGTCGTAGTATTTTTCCAAAACTTTAATTTCGTCTTTGTTGTTTAGGTGCGAGATGAACCAATTTTGGGTGTTCTTCAAAATGCTGGGAGCGATGGAGCTGACTTCTTGAGTGGAATAGCTAATCCCGATATTAAGCTTAGCTCCCTCTTTGGCTAGGCGGTTATAGATGTTTTTAAGGTCCTTGTCATCTTTAGGAAAGATATTGTGCGCTTCCTCAAAATACATCTGAATGAACTCCGGTGTTTGATCGTTAGTGAATTTTTCCATAGACTTAGCAAAAATGTGCGCACAAAGTCTTGTGATGTATTTTTCCTGCACTTGTGTAGAAGCTGTAGAGAGATCAACCAAAATAACTTTTCCTGCACGCAGAGCAGAATCTATTTCTTGCTTGTAGTCCTTGCCTCCCTGCGTAGAGTGCAAATGTCTTAAGCTCGTCAAAGCTTTATACCCACTCACACGGGTAGCCTGCAGAACTTTTAACAAGGCTTCAAAGTCCTTGTCTTTCTCGTATTTTGTATCCAACTTCCTAAAATCCAACCCTTCAAAATACAGACACGCAACTTCAAGAGAAACACCTTCATGGTATTTAGGCTCATTGCTCGTTGGAGTCCCGCCACTCTGAAGTGTAAATTTCGTAAATTTAACTTGGTAATCCTGCTCAGATAGGAACTTAGCTCGATACAAGATACACTTGTAAATCGCCTTCTTTCTTTGCTTGTGTCTTTTGGCTTCCTGATCATCCCCCTCTCGATCGAACATGTCCACAGCCGTGAACGCCTTAATATAATCCGATGACTTCAGCAAGGCAACTTCATCACAAAATAAACCAAAGGATTCCTCTAGTGTCTTGTCATTGTAAAAATCATATTGAATCGCTTGGACTTCCTCATGTCCTCGTGTCTTAGATAAAGAGAGACTAAAACGCCTGACATTGTTGGTATCCCTAAGTTTGTCGTAAATACAGGTGTTATCTTGTTGGTTAGCAAAGGTGTATTCTCCATTCACATCAAAGATAATTTGCCCAATTTGTGGCTCATCGCGTTTCTTGCGTTCTTGGTTGAGTTTTTCAATCGCCATGAGCACAATCTTGATCGTGTTGGATTTTCCGGTGCGGGTCATTCCAAAAAAGGCACTCCTGCGTGCCACAACATCTTCTACACGCAAATAGACATCAGGGGCGTAATCCCCCCCTTTGTCATAAGATTGGCTTGAGGCGTATCTAAGCTTACCTATTTGTTGGCGCAGATGATCGCTATCTTTGGTGTTTTCATTAACAATGGTGTTTAGCTCTGTCTTTTGGGGCTTATACACCCTGTAATGGTGTGCCCCTAGAAAATTTTCTATATCAGTCCCAAAGACAAGTTTGTCTTGCTCTACATAAAAGGTCCCCAAAACACGGCACAACAAACCTGAAAACTGGTAAAAATATTTAGTGATTGCATCGGGCTCTAAGATCTCTTTTCTGTTTTCTTTTCTCTCAATGTGGGCGTTAGTGAGGGTCTCCATAATCTCTTTTGTCTGTGGAATTTCAGCAGTCCCCACTACCCTAAGTAAAACCCCCTCTGTCTCATTCTCTCGCAACTCATTACTATAAATCGCCACCAAAAAGCAACCCAAAGGCACTCCCTTGACCTGATTCTTGTCATAATCATTGAGTAAAATTTTAGCCTGTGCGTAGTCTAATTCGTAGAGATTACCCACAAAATTTTCTTCTTGCTTGATTTTTTTCAAAAAAAATCCAAGTTTTTTTGCAGTTGCAAAATCTGTAAATGCCATCTGCTACTCCTTTCTTAACATTAAAATCCGATCTATTTTAGTTGCTTGCCCCTTCTTAGCCCCCCAAATTCTCGTTGTTTTTCTGCTATTCTCTGGGTTGTCCTCTAACATAGATTCCAAACGCAACGCACACCCTCCATTAGCTTGTATCCAATCCCAAGTTTTTTGGGCTAAATTGAGTGTGTGCAGATCGCCAATCACCACCACTGCACGCCCACCGGGTCTAAGCACTTCTGCCCAACTATTAAAGAGCTCTTGCAGATAATGGGCATACTTTTCAAAAGTTAAATTGTCTTTGAGCCCATCAAGCCTGTATTTATTCTGCTTAAACTTTGCAAAATCCTCTTGGAATAACCAAAAGCGAATCCAGTTGTATTTACCATAGGAGATATTTTTAAGATAGGGCGGGCTAGTGATGATCAAAGAAATGGCGTTTTGACCATACTTTTTTATCACTTTTTGGGAACACTTTAGGGCATCTGTGCTAAAGCAATATCCCCTTTTGTAGTGGCTCATATTCTGCTGGGGGTATTTGCAAGGCGCGAATAAAGAGTCTATTCTATACTCTAGTAATTGAAACACATCTTGACGCAATTTCTTAAGATCGTGTTTGGCGACAAAACCCCTAATGTAGTTGGGTGCCATGCTGAAGGTGTTGGGCATATCGATGCTGCAATACATAGAAGTGCCATCTTTGCGGCATTTGCCATGCAAAATCCCTGCTAGAGTAGCCATGATGAAATTATCTACAGACCTAGAAAGTTTTAAGTGTTGCTTGAGATAGACCAATTGCGGAAGAGTCAAATCTTCCTCAAAGAGCATTTGAATGTCTGTATCCACTCCCTCAATGTTGGGGGGCGTGTAGAGGCGTGCCAAATCACTTAAACGGGCTTTAATTTTGCTGATCTTTGGGATATTGGTTTTGGCTTTTGTAAGGCAGATGGCTAACGGACTCAAATCATTGCCAATACCAATGCGCCCCATTCTACAAGCTTCAAAGGGAGTTGTGCCACGCCCAGCAAAAGGATCATACACTAGATCGTTTTCTTGGGAATACCGATTGATAAAAAAATGGGGCAGGGTTGGCGTGAACATGGCAAGATAAGAGACCATGGAGTGGATTTTAGAAAACTCTCTATAGTGCTGTTTGCAAATTTTATGAGTCTCAATGCAGGAGTCTTGCATGGTCTACTCCCTTGGTGATATTTATTGACATGGCATTTCCGGTCTTTCTGGGTATCTTTAGAGTGGCTTTGGGTGATGCCATGGCCATCTCCATATACATCCTTTTTTTACATAATCTCCAGCACACCCCACTCGATCACAATTTTCCTCAAAGGAAAAATTTCGATTTGCCACCCTATTTAGCGTGTATAAAGCCCGATAACACATTGCTACACCACACATCCCACACTTTCCCAAATTGCGGTAACTATTTTATCGAAAATAACTGCAGTATTGCGACAGAAATACTTCAGAGATTAGAGTTCTAAGAAAACCACAAACAGTATTTAACCAATGCTTCCAAGCTACACATTGCCTTTGGAGTGCTGTTGTCAAGCTCAAAGGGTCTAGTAGTATGCAAGACCTAGAAGAGCTAGCCGAGTACTTCAAAAATAAATGTGGTTCCCAATGCTGCCAAATCGCAATACACAGAAATGAATGATACACTGGAGCATGTGGAGTGTTTAGGCAATCCCAATACATCGAGAAAAGCAAGACCAAATGCACAAAAGTCGCAAGCAGACAGACATATAAGACAGAGAATGCTCAAAGATAACATAACAAGAAACTACAAATTTTTTACTACTTTTAAAACTTCCCAGGGATTGTCTGCAGTCAAGATGCATTTTGGATAAGAGTATATCAAACATGAAAGTGTTGCAGAGATTGTAGATGGCTCAAATTTGCCATATATGCCACAAGTTCAAGGGCACACATTGCATGATCTCTTAAAGCCTGATCTCTATCTACATATCCCCATCACTCCGTCTTTAATTATGCTTGCAAGACCCTCACGCTATCCACTTGCAAGGATTGTGGTGTTGGCTGGGGAATTCAAGGGGTTTGGGATAAGGATAATAACACTACAATGGCACACATAAAGAAAGGAGAGGTAATAAGAAAGGGTTTGTTTCTTCCGGATGGTTGTAAGATCGTATAATTAAATTGGTTTTGGGGTTTTGTTGCAAAAAAACAAGACATGCCAGTGTGGTGTTATGACAAACGATCAACACAATCAACATAAAAGGCTCATTAAAAGATCATTAAAGTATATTAGAAAAGCGCACAATGAAAATTGCTTAAGTATTTTTGCTGGTGCTGGAATCAGCGCTAGTTCTGGGTTGCCATCGTGGAAAAAATTGATAGATGCCTTAAAAAAGAAGCTTTATGGCAATACAGAAAAAGATGAGGATTATCTCATCTTGGCTGAAAAGTTTTTTTAATCGATTTGGGAAGGAACACTACTACCAAAAAATAAGAAAAGAATTAAAGATGCGGGATGGTGATGATGTCGAACCAAACTTACACTTGGAAATTGTCAAACTCAACCTTAAAAATCTCATTACAACTAACTGGGATGACTTGTTTGAAAAAGCTTTTGATAAAGAGAAAATTTTTTCTAATATTATAAAGACCGATGAAGATATTAAAAATTCTGGTGGTTTTTCAAAACTCATTAAAATGCATGGAAGTTTAGATAAAGAGAACATTGTTTTCTGCGAAAAAGACTATTTAGAATACAGCCAAAATTTTCCACTCATTGAAAATTATGTCAAAGGAATCTTTTCAACAGATACTGTTGTCTTGGTTGGTTATTCCTTAGGTGATCAAAATGTCAAGCAAATCATCTCTTGGGTAAATTTCCACTTAAACAAAACACAACAAAAATCAAATAGAACGAAAACAATTTATTTTATTAAGACAAGTGCCATGTTTGATCCGATTGAATTTGAATTTTACGAGAAAAAAAACATCCATGTCCTATATATTACATGAACTCCTTAGTGAGAAAGTAAAGAGTATAGAATCGGAAAATGAGGAAGAATGTAAACGCAAACAAGACGAGGATGAACTAAGACTATTTTTTGAAGAAATCAAAAAAATATGACACATCACCACTCATAAATAAAAAAATATAGGGGAGATAAGGCACATCCTTATATATTTTGATTTTAAAGCACTGGAGAATAAAATTAATACTTTGTCAGCGTCTCCAAATGCATCACTTAAAGATAAACTCTTAAGATATTTTTTTACTTTTTGAAAGCCATATTGACAACAAATATCTAGACGGAGATATGTCAAAAATCTATCAACAATGTGAAGAAGTCTCAAAAGAAGCTTTTAGAAAAAGAGAATTTAAAATATGGTTCTCAAACGAATTGAACAGACGCTGGAGACTTGATTGCTATAAAACTTGTTGGTGGGAATTACCACTACCAACACTAGCACTAATTTCAAATAAAGAAAACGAGCCAAAGCATACTACGCAATTTAAAAGTTACTTTGAGCAACAAGTTGCACAAAATCTTTTACACTGGAAAAACAGAGGATACTACAATGACAACGGCAATGACCTTAAAGAAATATTCAAAAAACTTCGAGAATTTAATCGAATTAGAATTGGCAAATGTCTAATCACTCCAATATTCAATGAAACAGCCCACACAACAATAACCTATAGAAACATACTTGAATACTATTGGAAACGCTATTTGTATAAAATATGTAACACCACGGAAACAAAAAAAAAAAAAAAGCAGCAACTCCACTACTGGTGAATCAAGAAATTTTTAGCCATAGTGTTAGATACTTGCAAACCGAAAAACTAGAAGAGATCTTCCAAGGATGCCCCTCTAGTGCGATATTTCAATTTGAAGCTGATGAGAAATCCTTAGAAACAATTCTTGCAAATATTTGCTCAAAACTCAAAGAATGCGAAGACTCTGTAATTATAGACATAGGTAGTCATTGGATTAATAACTTCCTCGTATTGACATCACATTGTTTACTTAAGCCAAACACTCGTAATAAAATACTGAGAAAAAGTTTAGACTTTGTATTGTATTTCCTCAATCTCTTTATTGAAAATAAAGCCGGCTATCGCGAAATGAAAGCCCAATCAATCTTCGTAAGGATTATAGAAAAGATACCAAAAATTGATGAAACACATGAGAATACAATCATTAATTTCTTAGACCAAATCCATAAACAAAAACATACTCGATACATCCGTATAAGCGATGACATGGAATCTAGACATCTCTCATGTTTAAATTCCATAAATCCTAGCTTACCTAAATACTATAAACATTATTTACGAATGATAGACACAAAACAGGCAAAAAGAACATCCCTATACAATAAAACTCTTCTCCCTCTCATAGAAACACTTTACAAATCTAGCAATAAAAATCTTCAACAAGCAATTAGAAAAAAATTAAAACATATCCTACGTCACAAAAAAGAATACGAACAAACTAAAATGAGTAAAACATATTGTCTATGGCTTAAAGAGCTAGTTACGGAATTGGACAGTTAGCTAAACCTCATACCATATACCAGGCTCCTCTCTAGGAGACCACCCACTGCACTCCTAACCCTTAAAAGCTCTTTTTAAGCCCAATACTCCAAATTTGGCGCAAAAGAGTAACCTAACATTGTAGGGCTATTCTACTCTAGCCTACCCCCTCAATTCCTTAATCCTCTTAGCCAGCGCATCGGCATGCGGGTAGTTGGCTTGCTCTAGGGCGTGTTGCAAGGCGCGTTGTAAGCCTTTGAGCTTGAAGGCTCTTAAAAAGCCCTCTTGTTCGCTTGGGGGCAAAAGTTTAAAACGGGCAGGCAGGGCGTGCAAACCGGCTAAGTTATCTTGGCAAAGGGCTTCAAAGACTTGGGGGAACTGGAAGTCTGCAGAATGTAAAAAACTCTTGGCGGTGTATCTAAAGGCTAAATCAAGCAACATCGTCACCAAGATACGCCCTTCTGCCCACATGGGCGGGGCTTTTAAGCGCGGATGGGCTCTCTCTAGCTGGTGGGTGCGTGCTTTCAAGTCGGGTTTAATGGGCTTGGGGGCGTATTTGCCCAATTCCTCTAAGCAAGAGTGCTTTAAAAAAGGAGTCCAGTTTTCAATGAGACTCATCAATGCCCTATAATGCTTGTCGCGCTGTTGTGGGGGGTGCTTAGGGCTTAGGGCTTTAGCGGTGAAATACTTCCAGCCCTCTTGTTTGAAAAGGGCGGGTTTTTGCAAACATTGCCCCATGTCCTTAATTTTGGGATTAGCAAAATACACCACGCTCACGCTAGCATAGGGCTTGTCCTTGTTGAAACACAGCTTTAAGGCGCGCATAGTCGCCTCTAACCCGGCTCTGTCATTATCCAAACAAAAGACAATTTCTACCCCCAAATTGCCCAAATATTCCAAATGCTGGGCATTAAAGCTGGTCCCACTACAGCATACGGCATTAGCATAACCAAAACGCCCAAAGGCGATCGCATCAAAAAAGCCTTCTGTGATGATGATCTGCTTTTTTTTGGATAATAGAGGGCAGAGCGCGCTCTAAATTCCATAAATGCTTGGATTTGTGGAAATAGGGGGATTCTTTGGAATTGATGTATTTGGGGGGTTTGCTAATGGAATGCCCACTAAAACCACAGACACGCCCTTTGTGGTCTTTGTAGGCAAAGCTTAGCCTATCGCTTAAAAAAGCAGTAACGCCCATTAAAAAAGCCCGCATTCTTGCAGTTGCTCTAAGCTAAAACGCTTAGTAAGTTGCTCGAGCACTTTGGCAGAACAAAACCCCAATTCATAATATTTAACATCCTCTAGGCTCAAACCCCGTTCTTGCAAGTAGGCTAACATGCCCTCTTGTTGGGTGAGTTCTTGGGTGAAAAGCCCGTGGGCGTGTTGTAAGATTTCATACCCGGGTTTGCTCTTGGGGGCGTTGTGGGTGATTTCCAGGTTAAAGCCCACCATCTGGGCGACCTGCATGACCGCATCATAAAAGCCGCTATTGCTCCTATATTCCATAAAGTTAATCACATCCCCACCCTTGCCACAGCCAAAGCACTTCCAAGTATTGGTATTAGGATAAAGGGCTAAAGAGGGCGTGCGTTCCTCATGGAAGGGGCAGGAGATCACAAAGCTAGCCCCAGCGCGTTTGGGGTGATAGCCTAGCTGATCGACAAAATCCACAATGCTAACCTTAGCCTTTAGCTCCTCTAAACTCTCTGGGACAATCATGGGACAATGACCTCCAATTCCTCTAAAAAAGAGCTTTTAAGGGTGTAGGTCAGGGCGTAATCCTGCCCCTCTTGGGCGTTATCACTAATTAGCCCCCTGCAGTCCTTGAGATTAGGGAAAATCGCCCACGCATAACGAATAAACCACTCTAGGGGCACTAAAAGACTAACTAGGAGCTTATGGCCCTTTTTGGGGGTGAGATAGCCAATTAGTTCGCTGGTGATCTTGCCGTCCACATCTTTGCGCCGCGCACTCAAGTAACGCAAATCTTTTAAAGATATGGCGCTGGAGGGCACTAAACAGGTGGCTTTTTGGATAATGTGCAACTCGGTGCTCTTGTCGGCTTTTGATAATGGTGTAAATATAATCCTAAAACAAACACCTTGAAAATCCCGGGTTAGCAACCTTGACAAAAATCTAATAAGGGAGAACCAATGGCAACAGCAATCATAAATCTTAGATGTAGAGCTAAAATCTCGCCCTATCCATCGTTACTGATTGTTTCCATCTGCGTTTTTAACCTCTGCTCTGATTCGCTTAAGGGTTCCATACTCTGCTTGACAAGCATCACCACACTGCAATCATCAAAGGTCTTTTCTCTAACGCGCGTTTCTAGGAGAGCTTTTAGAGAATCCTGCACTCCATGATACATGCCAGGTGCACGCGCGACATTCATATAATCTTGCAATGCGGTTACTAGGGCGTCTTCTTTATCGTGGTAAAAGAATTCGCTCGCTCCTTTAGACATCAGCACAAAGCCCGTAAAGTTTTTATCGCTCAACTTGCCTTTAAACACTTTAGCACTCAAAGGGGCATTTTTAGAAGTGGTAAAAATAGCTTCATTGTCAAATTTACCATTTTCAGGATAGTTTGCGACCACTAATTGGCGATCCTTTAACACCCCACAGACTCCATCGCCCAAATGCAATAATAAGAATTGATCGCCATCAATAGCTGTCACAAGTAAGGTGGAAGCAAAATCGTGCAAATCACAGGCTTTATTTTGGATAGCTTGTTGGAGTCTTTGTAAAAGAGTTGGGAGTGTGAAATTAAAGTGCGGAGCAGGAGATGAAGATTCTTGCAACTCTCTTTGTAAGCGCTCTAAGAGTTCTTGTTCTGTGCGCAAGTGTTGTTCTAGGCGTTGCAAACAAGATTGCACGAAGGCAACATCCAGTGAATCTAGGTCTTGGATATGATAAAGGGACTGGGCTTGGAGGGTGTAGATAGAAGGCTGCAGGGTCGCATAGCCCATAACCAACGCAGCCAAGTCTTGGCGTAAAACTTTCTCTAGTGCCACAGCCTCTTGATGGATAGTTTGGCATTGTTCTAAACGCTCTTGCATGCTTTGAAAATCCCGCGTCTGTGTTTCTAGAGTGTTGATATAATCTAAAAGAGCGGTGTGTTTGGGCGCATTGAGAATATCTTGGCTACATGGCTGCTGCGAAGCGTTGGCGTGTGGCAAACTTGCTTTTAAGTTTTCAAAGGCATTTTTAACTTGCGCGCTCTGCGTGGCATAGTCTTCATAAAGTTTGGAATATTGTTGCAAATTCTCTTTTTGGAGTGCAAGCAAGACATCGCGCAAATTTTGCAAAGTATAAGGGGCATTTAGGGTTTGGACTTTCTCCGCCAGTTTGTTTAGGGCGCATTGTAAATTCTCCTCTAAGTGCAAAGTACCATGCTTAATTTCTACAAAACGCGTCATTAACGACACGCATTCTTGCTCTTTAATGCGAATCTCATCTAAGAGTTGTTGTTGGTAAATGTGTAGATGGGTGTTGGCTTGCTTGATCTGTGCTTTAAGCTGTTCGCGATTTTCTTGGTGTTTGGTGCGGGTAGTTGCCATAACTTGAAACAAAGATTTTAAATGTTTCTCATCCCAATTTTCAAACGACACATCTCCTATCTCTTTTAGCAGTAATCTGAAATCTTTAAAACATTGGGAAACATTCCACTCAAGTATGTCTTGATGAGCCTTCATCTCTGTTCGCACATCCTCCAAATGGAAATCTTTTAAATTTTTTGGAAGGGTATGAGTCCATGGCTTAAATTGAAGAGAAGCACTTGAAGCAAGTGCATCTTTCAGGGCTTGGAGTTTATGCTGTGCTTGTTTTTGGGCTTTAGAGCCAAAGAGCCAACGCCACAATCTCTTAAACCACCCTCCATTCTTAATTTTAGTTACTTCTATTCCTATGCCCAGCACGATCGCTTGGTATTTTGATTCAAGAATGGGGCTTTCTTGGGGACTTTGAAGCGTGCAGTGCATCTCTGCGACCTTGCTTTTCAAATCTTTAAGCGTGTTTTCAAGTGCGCTAAACTCAAGCTGGTAATCCTTGCCTTGAAACGCCTCTTGCAATGCTCCAATCTCAGTTTTAATACCTGTCAGGGCATTTAAGATCGGTTCTTGGGCATTATGCCTTTGTTCCTGATCTGTCTGCAAGCGTTTTTGGAGGGTTTGCGTGGTGTCCAATAGAGGCAAGTGCCATGTTTCTTGCCAGTCTTGCACTGCGCGCACTTCCTCTAAAATAGCCTGTAAAATGCTTTCAACATCGCTTTTATTGTGCTGGAGCGTATTTGCCGTTTCTACCGAAAGCTCTTGTAAGGCTTGTATTACACGCTCCAAAATCGCACTACTGGTCTCTTCAGAGCGTGCCATATTAAAATAATGCGTGAAGTTTTCGCGCAGGTCTCGCGCTACAACCTCTATCGTTTTCTGTGCGCCCAAATGGGAAAACCTAGCTAAGTCCGCCCCATCGGCAAGGGCGATCACAGCTATTTCGCCGGGCATATTGTAGGTCGTGGGCTCAGGAGGATAGAATTTATCCTGACATGGAATAGGTGGGGTCTCTAGTTCATGTCCTCTGCCCTGCACAGCATGGCCAATAGCATACCAGTTTTCAGACATTTGCTTCCTCTCAATCATCTATAGACAAAACTTTCGCTCTAAAAAACCTCTAAGAATACCCTCTGAAGAGTATCCTTGCAAATCCAGTTCTACGAAAAGCACGCCACTCTGCCTATTTGTAATATAATGTTCTCAATAAAAACACCTATAAGTTTTCTACCAACACCCCTTTTAGGGGCTACAAATACTTAGACTTTATAGGGTCTAAAATCCCTATAAAGATCGTTGGCTTTGTACAAAAAAACGCGCATTCAGAGGGTGTAACTCGGCTCTGATTTCTGCAGAAGTCGCCTTCTCTAGGCTGTCTTTGTTGCTTTTGAACACCACGCTGTAGCGGAAGAAATCCAACATGGGCTTGAGTTCAAAATTACTGGTGATCTTTTTCAAATTGCTAGCAAAGACGATGAAATGTTGTTCATTGTCCATCGCCAACTCTAAAAACGCCTGCCATTGGGCTAGACCGGTTTTTTTGCTATGCAAATCCTGAGCCTCATCTAAAGAATCGATGAGGATAAAACTCCCCGGAGCGACATTTTCCTCAAAAAGTTGCGCGCTGGTGTGGGTAGCCACAATGCCATAATGTTGCAATTCTGCCATGCGGCTAGCAATTTGCTTGCTGGCGTTATAGTAGTAAAGTTTCTTGCCCAAAGTTTGCAAGTTTTTGCCAATCATCTTCAGCCATGTAATTTGGGCTTCTAAATCATTGCTCACCACTAACAAATGGGATTGGCTGGTGTTGGCAAATTCTAAGACGAATTCTTTTTGCTCATAATCCACATCTACGCCAAGTTGCAATGCCAATCCCTGCACTTTTAAATCTGTGGGCATGTCAATGAGAGTTTCGCCATTGTAGAGCTTATGGGAAACTTTTTGCATGCCTTGTTCTAAGGCGGCTTGGTTTGTTTTTTGGATAAAAGCAGGTAATTTTTCGTTGGCAGCATAGGGGATAGTCATGTGCACATGGTAGATAGGATGCCCGCCATTGTCATTGTAAATCCCCTCTGGGCTTCCCTTAAGCGCACAAGCAGCATCATTGGCTAAAACCGATGCGCTGTCCTCTGCGTCCATTGCCAACGCCACGCGGTTACCTATCTGGGCTTTCATAGATATTGGAATCGCAGTCCCGCGCATAGTTTGGGTGGAAAAGATCAAATGGATTCCATAGCTACGCCCTTTTTTAAGCAAAGCGTTGAGTAATTGGCTCACCCGGTCGCTTTCCTTGCCCATGCCCTCTGCAAAGAGCACTTGAAACTCATCAATGATGACTACCATTCTAGGCAAAGATTGTTTGGTATCGTGGCGATAGCCTTTAAAGTCCTTGACCCCACTTTCCTTAAATAACTCAGATCGGCGTGTCATTTCCCCATTGAGCCACTCCAAAAAAGTGATCCCATAGGGCACAGAAGATTGCACGCTCACCAGCATGGCATGTTCTAAAACGGGGTTAGCATAGGCATTAAACTCCACGCCCTCTTTATAGTCTAGCAAGAAGAGGCGTAATTCATCTGGAGAATAATAATAGGCGAGATTTTGAATCAGCACATTCAAAAAGTTAGACTTCCCACTCCCGCTACGCCCGCATACCAAAGTGTGGTGCTGGGTTTGATCGCCCCCAATCTCAAAGAGTACTTCCCTATGATCGCTATCCCAGCCAATGGGTACACTCACAATAAAGGTGCTGTTTCTACTCCAAAACTCTTGGGGTCTTTGTAGTGCGTCGATTTCGCGTTTAACCTGTTTGCGTTCGATATAGTATTGTTGCACGGCGTGCGCAAAAGCGTTTAAATGTTCTTGCGCTACACTAAAATCGTGTACCACTTGCACATTGAGTTGTTCTAAATGGGGGGGCACGGCTTGGAAATTCTCTGCGTAGCTGTGTAAGTATTGTTGCAGAGCTTTTAGTCCTGTGGATGCTTCGCCCTCTTGCGCGCTGTAAATAAAACACAGCACCCCATTAGCTGGCCCATAACGCACTAATTTTTTGCAAATAGCGCAAACTCTCACTATCTAAGGCATCTACTCCGCTCAAAAACAAGGCGCGTACTTCCAAAATGTCCGGATTATTGCGGTTAAAATGCATGAAATCCTTGTAATTGGCCAATTTCTCTTGTAAATTGACTTTCAGGTAGCTGTAAAGGCTTTTTAAAGCTTCTTTGATCTCATCACCCTCTGTGAGAATCTTTTGTTTGTAGATGAAGTCGTTGTCTTTTTTAAGCAATCTTCGTGCTAGGGCAAAAATGCCCCCAAGACTGAGCGCATCTACCAAGACCACTTCTAAATGTGTGAGGGGTACGGCTGAGATCAAGCGCATCAGAGCTTCGCGCATAAAACGCGGGGTTTGTTCGCTATCTCCATAAAGGGTAGGAGGTGGGAAGGCATAGGATTTGGGCGTATAAAAGGGCTCAAAACTCTCATTGGCATGCGCATCGCGTACTTCATACAAACCTACAGCCAAAAAGTCTGGATATTGTTTGCTATGGTTGGCATGCAATTCTCCGCCCAGTTGGGGTTGAATCGCACGCACCTCCTTAATGCGATCTTGCACCTTGTGTAAATTCTCTTGAATCCTAGACATGGGCGCGTTTTCAAAGCGCACACCTTTAAGAGCCCGATCTAAATCTTGTAAAATAGTGTCCATGTTTTTCCTTGAAAATTGATATTGGGTATAAAATTGGTGTGTGTAAGGCTAGCTTGCGCGGCTTTAAACCTCTCTGCTTGCGAGGAGATCATAAAACCCCCGTTTTAAGTTGTTCTGCCGTGTTCTGCCATAGTGGGTATCCTTTTGTGTGGGGGACTTTGAGTAGAATTTCTTCGCGCACTAATTGCATCGTGCCTAGAGGTGGGTTGCCATCAAAATGCCATAAATAACCCTTAGGGGTGATGCCCTTGTTGATTTGTAATTGTTCCTCCTCATTAAAGAGCTCTTGCAAAGAAGGGCGTTCCTCCAAGGCTTTTTGTAGGGCTTTGAGCGCACGGAAAGCCAACATGGGTTTTTCCTCTCCCAAGTGCTCTAAACCTATGGTAGTGGAAAAAACGGCGGGGAAAAGGGGGAGATTCCACTCACTCCAAGGAATATCAGAGCTTTTTGCGATAAAACTTTCCTTATGCCTTTGTAAAAACTCCTTGTAGTTTTCATTTGCCATTTGGATTTGAGTCGTTTTAAACTTTGGGTCTAGGCGTTTTTGTAAGGCTTCTAGGCGCGCAAACAGGGCTTGGAGTCCGGGTGGTGGCATGGGTGGGGGTCTGTTATATTGTTTTTCAATGATATTGATAGCCTGACTGGAGCGCCGACACAGCTGGCTATGTTCTTTGTTATAGGCGAGTAATAAACTCTTGCTTTGTGAGTAGGCTTCCTCTAAGATTTGGGTTTCAATGCGTTTAACCTGCTCTGTATAGATCTCTAGGGCTTGTTCTAAAAGGGCGACTTTTTGCTCCCATTGTTCGCGTATGGCGATCGCCTCTGCAAGATCTGCCTCTGCTGCTGCCTCATCTTCTTCATCAGCCATGGCCAGAGCCGCTTCGCAGGCTGCCTCATAAGCTCTAGCTGCTGCTAGTCCCTCCCTAGCTTCTGCTAGAAGATGCTCCGTATCGCGTTTTTCCTCGCATATAGCCTCGTAGTATTCCTGCAATTCCTGCAAAAAATCATGTCTTTTTTGGTGCAGGTCATCTCTAAAAAAGCACACCTGCGTGATAACTTGGCGCGCCTGCTCTGTATCTATTTTAACGGGCATGCTAACCGCCTAAACCAAACACTCAGAAAGTTAGAGCGTGCGATCCAAATTGTTGGAACAAGAATCCATGTCTTTCTCACGGGTTGATACTTTGGGCGCGCTTGACCAAATCCCTAGCTTCATCTAGGCGATTTTCAATGATCTGTTTGGTGTTGCGGATTTCATATTCCAAATTTTCCAAGTGATTGGTCAAATTACACATGGGGTGAAAGACTTCCACACTCAACTTATGCCCCAATTCGTCATTCATCGCCTCTAAAAATTGCGTTTCTAAACTCTGTAAAAACAAAGTGATGCCATCATAATGCATGTACTCTCCCTAACTCTCTAGTTTTTTGACAAACATTTCAAAAACCAATAAGGGGGTTTTTGTGTAGGTGTCTGTGTCCAAAAATAAGACTTTTTGGGTCGTGTTGTCTAGCAAGTAGTAACCTCCATAGCCATCGCTCCCAAAGACGATCTCCCCCTCTTGCAAATGCTCCTTGAGCGTATCCATGAAAAACACGAAAAGGCATTTGCCCTCTGTGTTGAAGTTGAGCACATTTTTAAAGTGGTAAGTGTTACTACCGATGGAAAAACTACGCTTGGGAGGGATTGCGTTGTTAGTTTGTTTGAGAAATTCTATAAACGCCGGGCTAAAACTTTGGTGGCAAAACTCTTGAGCGGCTTGCAAACTCTCCTCTTGCAAGGGGATCATAAAATCCCAATTCAGATATTGAGTTGTGGGGCTATTTGTTTCCATAGTGGGTATCCTTTCGTGTGGGGGACTTTGAGGAGAATTTCTTCGCGCACTAATTGCATTGTGCCTAAAGGTGGGTTGCCATCAAAATGCCATAAATAACCCTTAGGGGTGATGCCCTTGTTGATTTGTAATTGTTCTTCCTCATTGAAGAGCTCTTGTAAGGAAGGGCGTTCCTCTAGGGCTTTTTGTAGGGCTTTGAGCGCACGGAAAGCCAACATGGGTTTTTCCTCTCCCAAGTGCTCTAAACCTATGGTGGTGGAAAAAACGGCGGGGAAAAGGGGGAGATTCAGCTCGCTAAAGCCAACTTGAAGGGGGTTATCAGGGTTTGTGATAAATTCCTCCTTATGCTCCTCTAAAAATTCTTGATACTTGGTATTAGCCGCTTGGATTTTGGCTTCTTGCAAAGCGGGATCTAGTTGTTGTTGCAATTCTTGCAAACGCTCAAAGAGCTGTTGGAGTTGGGGTGGGGGAATGCTGTATTGCTCCTCGATAATGCTAGCTGCCTCATTAGAGCGCCGGCAGAGCTCATTATGCTCTTCATCATAGGCAAGCAACAAGCTCTTGCTCTGCTGGTAGGCTTCCTCCAAAATTTGACTCTCGATGCGCTTGATCTGCTCGGTATAAATCTCTAAAGCCTGTTCGAGCAGAGCAACCTTTTCTTCCCATTGTTTGCGTTTATTAGTGGCTATGGTTAGGGCGGCTGTAGCTGCAGCCACAGCAGGAAATTTCCATGGCGGAGGGATAAGCATAGCTGCCGCTAGAGCAGCCTTACAATAACTCTCATAACGCCTAGCATCAGCCAGCCCCGCCCTAGCCTCTTCTAGTAGCTTTTTGGTGTTAAGACACTCCTCACAGATCGCCTCGTAATACTCCTGCAATTCTTGCAAAAAGTTACGGGTTTTTTGGTGCAACCCGTCTCTAAAAAAGCGCACCTGTGCGATGACTTGGCGTACCTCCTGCGTATTGACTTGGACTGGCATGTTAGCGCCCTAGATACTCTCTAGCTTCTTGAATTTTGCGCCTGAGCCAGCGCACTTGTTCGGTGGCTTCGGCATCAAAGCGTTTTAAAAACGCTTCTAAATCCTTAAGCACTTCTTCAAACTCCAAATACTTGGGGTCCGCCCAAGTCTCTCCTAGTGTGCGGAAATGTGTGTTGAGATCATTGACCATGTCGTTGAGATCGTCCATGAAACGCTGTAGATGGTTGGTAAAATCCTCTGTTTCATCGGGGTTAATCACTGCTTGTGCCATTGTGTTCCTTTGTTTTAAATTTTTTCTCCATCCCGCCCAACCACCACTTTATTATTGATTGTCCTCTAACCCGTGGGGTTTGGTGTCCCCCTGAGTGGAAAACTTCCTATCCGTCCTGCGCACCTCTTGCACCGGCACTTCTGGTTTGGGTGTGCGCTTGCCTTTTAGGGCATCTTCATACGGCTTGAGATTCTCTTGGTGGAATCTTTGGATTCCACTAAGGTCTTTGGGCTCCTCCTCTGGCTCCTCTAAGCGCACCTGAGGGGCGTGCTGTTTGCTTAAATCCACATTGGTGGAGAGCCATAAATTGCCATCTTCTAGCTTGTTGCCGGCAAAATCCTCCATACTGCATCTTAAGTGGCAATCCATGTTCAAGAGGTCTAGCACTGCGCGTGCGCTTGTAGCATTCCACACGCTCTTGTCCAAGCGTTCTTTAAAATGGGGGCTGTTTAACACGATCGTATGCTTACCCACTTTGTTGATCCAGGCAAAGGCGTAGTCTTTGGGGGCGTTGGGGTCAATGTTGTAGTGTTCCTCAAAAGGCTTCCCAAAAAATTTGGTTCAATGTCCTCAAAATGCGCTTTTTGGCGGTTGAGACTCACGATGCCCTTATCAGTGTATCTAAAGACACACACGCGATCATCTAGCAACACAAACATATAAGCATATTGCATGGCCACTCCTTAATCTAAATGGATGTCGGGGCTTTCAAAAAGCAATTCCCCATCGCCAGAGAAAACGCCCACCTTGAGCGTGCTCGCATTCACCGCACAAACTTTCACCTGATGGGTTTCATCGTAGTAGCGATCTAGACGCACAGAACGCCGTTTAGCCTCGTGGATAGGGAAATCGCTTGAGAAGGCTTTGGGCTTGTCGGTGTAGTTAAATTCTAAGGTATCTGCCATGACATAGTCTAAAAAGTCTACCCACTCGCCCACTTTAATGCGATCACGGCTGATCTCCACTTTAAACAAGCCGTAATCATCAATACCCAAGTGGAATTTAAACTTAGGTCCTTCCTCTGATTCTCTTTCTTGCAACACGCGAATCCCCCTTGGGCGTGGGCGGCTATCTAGTAGCCCAAAAACCACGCCGGTTTTACAAGTGGGCTTGAAGTGGCTTTTTTGCTCTGGATTCCGACCGGTGAGTTGCTTGATTTTTTCATCGGCTTCTGGTGTGCCTAGGGGTGGGTAGAGCTCAAAGTCCATTTCCTCGCTCTCCTGTGTGCCCACCACGCTTGCTTGGTATTCCTTGTAGCGCGCCTTTTCCTTTTCAATGTGTTCTAAGAACAGCTCTTTGACAATGGGTGAACGGCTGGTATTCCCGCCTAAGAAAATGTGCAATTTGTTCAATTTTTTCATCTTTTTGGAGGCAAGCTCTAAGGCATGGAAGAAGTTATCCACTCCCTTGCCAATTTCCTCTTTGAGAATGTGGAGCAATTTGGCATAGTCGATTTTGAGATCGATTGCATGCCTAGCCCCATTCTTATCCAAAAGTTGGATTTTTTTGACTTCCTCCTCTAGTTCGTCGTCCAAATGATCCTCTTGCAAGCCCTCCACAAAGGTGCGCAGATACTCTACCAAGTCTTGTAAATTGCGCTTGCCCTCGCGCGAATTATCCAAAAGCCCCCTGAGTGCTGCCGAGTCCACGCCCTCGTAATTGGGGGTGGCAATGGCGATTTGCTTGCTTAACAACTGCGAAAAGTTTTCTGGCTCCTCAAAGACCTTAGAAGCGAGCAATTCTAAGAGATTTTCCCCGCCTAGATATTTCATCCCTTCTGCTCCAAAGTGGGAGATGTCAAAGCCAAAGGCTTTTTCTGCGCTCCTCTCCCAAATGCCAAAGTCAAAATCTGTTGTCCCGCCCCCAAAATCAAACACCCCATAATTGACAATGCCACAATCTGGGCGTGCAAATCCAAAAGCCTGTAAAGCGGTGATCGCATAGGCAGCCGGCTCACTAGCCCTAAGCTCCACGCTTAATTGGTGTTTGTCCTCATCAAACACCCCATTGGGTAGGGATTTCCTCAAGCCCCTTTCAAAACTTTGGCGGATTTTTTCGGCTTGCTCTTTCTCGTATTTAACCGGGTAGGAGAGAAAGTATTTCAAATGCACCCCGCTATTCATGTTGTTGATATAGCGCCCCAAAATGTAGGCATAAAACTCAATGGGGTCATTGTTCGTGCATGCCATGAAGTTGCCCAAATCCCATGTGCGCCCATCGTTGAGATAATCTAGGTCTTTTAAGCGGATCTCATAGTGCGCTGTGCCTGCCCATTGTTTGAGTTTGTAAAAAAAGCGGTAGTAGTCATTCCCCTTTGCTTCTTTAAACTCGTTAAAGGCGGTGTGGGCAGTGGTGAGGTCATCCACTTCTGTAAAGGGGCGGTGTTCTAGTGCGCCATAGTCGTTTAAGAATTTTTGGTGGTGGCGGAACTCAATGATGGTGGGGTTTTCAAAATCCTTATCGCTCACTTCCTTAAAGGCTTCTTGGGTGCCAATGGAAATGAGGGTTTTTCTGCCCGAATCGTCCAAAAATGCGGCGGTGGTGCTCTTAGTGCCAAAGTCAATGGCGACTTCGCTATGTTTAATATCTACACTGGGGTGGCGCGCGTTCAATTCCTTGTCTAGCTCAAAGTTGATCGCCTTGTTTTTCTTGCCCTCTTGTGCAAAGGGGTAAATGTCCCAATGCCCTTGGTTAGGATCTTCTAACAAAGATAGAGAGTAGGGGTGCATCCCAATGGCGCGCCAATCCACTTTTAAAAGCCATTCATTAAAATCTTGGGTGGGGACATGGATAGTGGCGTGGTTAGTGATCTGCTCTAGGGTGTCTACAAACTGCTTGGAGATAAAGGGGGTTTTGCCCCTCTCCCATGTTTGCATTTCCTTAACATAGCTCAAAAACTCAGGCGAACCAATGCAATCATCTTCGGGTTTGACATTGGAGATGATCTTTACCAAGCGCACAAAGCGTTCCCGTTCCTCATCGCTAAGATCGGCTTGGAACTTGACATAGCCCTCTTTTAAATCTTGCACTTTTCTTTGTGCCTCGGCTAGCGCATTTTTCAAGTCCTGATTATGCGCTTTGGCGATTTTTCTAAATTCCTTAGCTAGGGGGTGGTTGCTAGGTAAGGCTAGATTTTTAACGCTCAATCTTGTTTTCATGCTCATAGTTGTCCTTTGTGTTGATTTGTGTTTTGATTACTTCACGCTCACAGAGCTGGCGTGTTTGACCTTGCCCTTTTGCTTGTAGCCTTGAAAATGCACTTGGGTGATTTTACCTTGAGTGGGCATGCTCTGATCGAGTTTGCGACAGAGTGTTGAGTTATAACTCTCCCCCTCTTGCACTCTTAGGCGTTCCAGCCCCATTTTTTCGCCCACTAATCCAAAGAGGGTATCAAAAAATTCTTGGAGCTGGGGGTTATCCAAATCCCCCTTATTCTTGCTGTATTGATCCGCAATATCTTGGGCTAGCGCATCTAGGGTAAAATCCAAATCCTTATAGATTTCATAGAGGAATTCCTCTAAATGGCGCACCACTAGAGAGGGGATAGAGCCTTGCTTGGCGATCTCAAAGAGCTCTTTGAGGGGCTCAAAATCCTTATAGCTTTCTGCCTGTTTTTGTGCATCAGCGACTTCTTGGTCTTTGTCCTCGACTTTTTGCTTCTCCTTATCTAGTTTGATTTGTAGATCATCTCTTTCGCCTTTCAGGGTTTGGTAATCGATATCGAGTTGCTTGTTTTTCTTTTGAAACTCATCACGATCGTGTTCTGCCTGCCTTTTTTGCCTATCTAACTCATCGTAATTGGTTTTAGCGGCGCCGATTGTCTTCTCGTGCTCGTCCAACTCCCTTTTTAGTCTCCTTACCTCAGCTTTCTCCCTTTCTAGATCGCCCTCCAGTTTGCTAACTTTACCCGCTTTATCCTTCCACTCTTTGCACTCCTCCTTGAGTTTTCTGATCTTGTCCTTGAGTTTTCTCTTTTTGTTTGCCATGTCGTCCTTTTCCTCCCAGTCCTCCATTTCTAGCTCTGAGGCTAGCTCTTGAGCTAGGGTGTTTAACCCATCTTGTGCTCGCTTCAATGCCTTTTGGTTATCTTGTTGGAGCCTAAAAGCCTCTTGAATCTGCGCGTCCAAATCCTTTTTTTTTAACTCCTCGTTATACACGCCCAACTCTGTTAAGACATTGCCAATAGCCTTATAAGCCCTGTCTAATTGCTTAGAAAGATCTTTGGAACGCTCGTTGGTGCGTTCTAATTCTCGTTGCAAGTGTTTAGCATTATCTGCAACCGCTTGTTGTTGTTGGGGGTTATGAACAATGCCTTGATTGATAGCCTCCACATCGATATTTGGGCGTTTTGGCTCGGATGTTTCTCCATTGCCATCCCCGCCTGTTTTATGCACGACCTCATGCAAATGCCCTTGTTCATCTTTAATGCGTAAAATCAATTCATAGCCAACCATCTGTTTCCTTTCCAAAAAGTTTTGTTGTTTAGTTCTGCGTGTTTGCATGTTCTAACTCATGGGTTCTCCTTGTTGGCGCGGAGTTTGCGCGCAAGTAAGATCAAGGGACCGCACCGGTGATCGGGGATTTTCTCTCCCTTGTTATCCTTAGGGATTTCTAGGGCATTGCGATCCAAGGCAAGACTAGCCGGGTGTGTGTGCAGCTGCAAATGTGCTGGAATCGTTCTTGCAAAGAAATAAGCTAGGGCTTGATTCAAACCCTCTAGCTTGAGATCAAAATGGGGTGCAATGGATAA
Organism: Helicobacter bizzozeronii CCUG 35545; assembly: GCA_000263275.1. Classification (GTDB taxonomy): domain Bacteria; phylum Campylobacterota; class Campylobacteria; order Campylobacterales; family Helicobacteraceae; genus Helicobacter; species Helicobacter bizzozeronii. The sequence continues at coordinate 28,832 of CAGP01000014.1, forward strand.
ATGGCTAGGAATTTCTAGGGTTTGATCGCTTAAAATCACAAAAGCATGCGCTTGGTTAGGCTCTAGGTGTGCCTTCTCTGCTAGCCACTCCCAAAAGTAGGGCTTGAAGTCCTGCCACAAGCTGTTATGCCGTGTCAATGCCTCAAACCCCTCTGGTTTAAACTCTCCTGCCCCAATTTTATGGTTTTCATACACGATTAAAAAGCCCGCCATATACTCTCCTTTAATTTACGGATTTTACAATTCTACCCTTTTGAGCGCGCTGAGATACGCCCCACTCTCTAGCCCCTCTTGTGTAGCGACCACAAATTCCAAAGCGCTCGGGCTCACCAAGCGCACAAACACAAAGGCATGCGCATTGGTGATACCTGTTTCTAGGCTCTTTTTAGAGATTGCTCCATCGCTAATACTCAGGCTCTGCGTGCTCGCACTGGCTTGGGAAGTGTAATAGAGCTCAAAATAGCTTTCTGAAGCATCTATGAATTTCACCCATGTGTGGTAAGCCTGTTTTCTATCAAGCAAAACTTCAAATTGTCCCCTGCGTGCCCTGCCCACATAGTATTTAAAAGCAATGTTCTGTTTGACATTACTATCAATGACCTGAATCGTCCCACCTTTGCGTGCCCTTAGCAACCCAAAAGCCACGCCCGTTTTGCCATTAGGTTTTTGCAAATCCGTACCCCCTAAGGGCTTGTGCAAGACGAAGTTAAAACCCTCTTGAGAGAACTGCGCGATTTTTTCTAAAAAGAGCTCTTCTACAAAAGTGGATTTGCTAGAATTGCCCGCCAAGAAAATATGCAAAGTGTCAATATCCATCGCCCCATCGCCCCCTTGTTCGAAATATACCTCTACGGCGGACACAAAATCATAAAAGAAATTCTCCACCCCTCTTTTGATGCGCTCTTTGAATAAGGCTAATATCTCCCTAGCACTAAAATCTAGGCTCACTCCAGGTATAGAAGATCCATGTCGATCAAAGAGCATTAAAGATAATTCCCCTTCATCTTCAAAATCCCTCCCCTCCCAAAGGGGGCGCATCTTTTCCATCAGGCTTTTGGTGTTGGTGTGCGCCTCTTGCGAATCGTTGATCAACACCTCACTCCCTAAAAATCCTTCCCCTTCTGCGGGTTTTCTAATAGGGATTTGTTTTTCTAGCAATAAATCCTTATTGCGCTTAAAGATTTCAAAACTCGCCAACTCTAACAAATTTTCCCCACCTAAATAGCGATCCCCCCCACCTCCAAAATGCTCTAAGGTATAATCATAGCGGCTATGTTCGTCCGCACCCTGAAACAGACCAAAGTCAAAATCTGTAGTCCCACCTCCAAAGTCAAACACCCCATAGAAAATACGCTCCTCTTGTGTGGGGTTAAACCCATAGCCCTCCAAAGCCATGATCGCATAAGCGGCTGGCTCACTCGCGCCCGCTTCTACTTTGAGTTGCTTGACTATGCCTTGATCGTGCAAGGCTTTGGGTAAAGATTTAGCTAGCCCTTTTTTAAAGCTCTCTAAAATCATGTTGCGCACTTCTAGCTCATAAGTTACGGGGAAAGAAAGTAAGTAATTTAGAAAAATCCCATGGTGTTGGTTGTTGATATAAAGCCCTAAGTAGTAGGCGTAAAGCTCAATGGGGTTTAAATCGTCTTTTTTTACATCTAAACTCCCCTTCACTTCAAAATGTGCTTTTTGCTTGTCTAAAATTTGCAATTTTTCGTATTTATTGCCTGCCCATTGCTTGAGCTCGCTAAGATAGGCGTTATACTCGCTGGAGGGACTACCCAAAAATGCGCTATAGGCGGTGTGAGAAACATTCACATCGTTCCATTGTGTCTTAGGACGACCTGTTTGGGCTTTGTAGCTTTTAAGAAAGCCAGTTAAGTTATTAAAACTAATGATAGTGGGGTTTTCATACTGGTTTTTCTCAATCCTAGCAGAAAAATCCCCCAAGCCCACACGCATGGGTATTACTTGGTTTTGGGTTTGATAAACCACCACGGTGCTAGTCGTTCCAAAGTCGATCCCCACTACACCCTCTTTAATATCTGCTTTGGGGTTTCTGGCCATTAAGGGGGGTTCAAAACCCACCCGCACCTTCCCACCTTGTAACAAATACGCCACATCCCAAAGTTCCCAAGAACCCCGATTAGCATCACTTAAAATCTTGGAGTCATACTCTTTAATGTCCGCACGGATTTTATCGGCATTGATTAGTGCATTGATAAAGGCATTAGTTTCCCCTCTTGCTAAAGGATCGTCTTCACCTACAGACAGATTCTTGATGGCTCTGATAGTTTTCTTGGCATCGTTGTGTCTTCTGTAAAATTCCGCCCCTATGGCTAGCACAATCAAGGCTCCCAAAACCCCCACCACGATTGTCCAAAGTTTGAAGATGAGGGTTAGGATAATCACTAGACTTGACAAGCCTACTAAGGCTGTTGCTACTACTAAAAAAAATGCTCT
>CAGP01000015.1 GCA_000263275.1 Helicobacter bizzozeronii CCUG 35545
GCGGTTTGGGCATGCTCGATGTCAATTGGTGGGATTATGCAGGCTTTATAGTTCCGGATAGAAGAGAGATATATCGAAAGGATCGTGTCAAATACAAAGAAGCGCTCCAATACTTCCAAAAGGCTGCGGATATGGGCGATGGGTTAGGGTTTTTTGGGCTAGGGTATATGTATTTTTATGGAGATGGTGTCTCAAAAGATAAGACAAAAGCCCAACAATATCTTCAAAAAGCCTGCCAAATCTGGGAAAAGGAGGGCAAAGAGGGGAATGTGCAAGCCTATGTCTTTTTGGGGAGATTGTATGCAGGACAGCGGTACTATAGGGTGCCTGACTTTTACAATGATCCTCAAAAATCCGTTGCTTACTTTAAAAAGGTGATGGAGATGGGGGATCCTAGGGGGTATTTTGAGCTAGGCGAGTTTTATAATCAGAAAAAAGAAGACGCGCGCGAAAGCAAAAAGTTTCAAAGCGCATGGGAGTATGAAAAAAAAAGCAGATCAATACTACCAAAAGGCGGCGCAACTAGATTATGCGATCGCTTATTATCGTTTGTTTAAGTCTGCAATCAATCCCTATGAATACCTCCAAAAATCCGCGGATATGGGGTATGGGACGGCTTGTTATGATCTAGGCTATTATGCCTACAATCGGGAGCGAGACACACAAAAAGCCTTAAAATATTTTAACAAAGCTTGCACGATGGGTGATTACGACTCTTGTTACCTTGTATATCAGATCACGGGAAAAAAACCCGCTGAACCCGTAGAAAAGGGCTTTTGGGATTGGTTACGGGATTTGTTTTAAGAATTAATTTGTCCTCTTGGTAAAACCTGTGAAAACCTAATTGCTCGATTTAGGTGCTGTCTTGGCTGACAAGCTTTTTGATAACCCATAGCACAGGCTTTTTGGACATATTGCAATGCTTTTGCTTCATCTTTTGCAACGCCCAAACCAAGTTT
>CAGP01000016.1 GCA_000263275.1 Helicobacter bizzozeronii CCUG 35545
TGCAATCCTTAGAGATTGCCCCCCAAAGTATCGCTTTGGTGCGCACGGGGTTAGCCATAGAGCTAGAGACAGGCTTAGAGGTGCAGGTGCGTTCGCGTAGTGGTCTGGCTTTAAAGCACCAAATCATGGTTTTAAACTCTCCGGGCACCATTGATAGCGACTATCGGGGGGAATTGCAAGTGATTTTGATGAATTTGGGCAATGCGCCCTTTAGCATCCAAAAGGGCGATCGCATCGCCCAAGCGGTGCTCTGCTCTGTGTGTAGGGCAGAATTTGAAGAAGTGGGGGCGTTGGGGGCGAGCTTGAGGGGGGCTAGGGGCTTTGGGAGTTCTGGGATACAATAGGGAGCCAAATGGATATTAAAAAAAAATCTCAAACAAGTTCAAGAGGAGTTTAGGGGCGATGAGAAGCTTTTAGAGAGTGCTTTCCGCCTAGAGAAACTCTACCACAAATACAAATATGTTCTGCTGGTGGTGGTGGTGGGGGTGGTGCTTTGGGTGGCTTATATGAAGTTCTTAGAACACAAGCAAGAGAAAAAAAACCAAGAGATCACGGCTGTTTATAACGAGGTGTTGCAAAACCCCAGCAATGTGGCTGTTTTGGATCGGCTTAAACAAACCTCTCAAGAACTCTACGATCTCTACACCTACGCCCAAGCCCTCAAAAGCCAAGACACCCAAACCCTCTTAAAGCTTGAAAATTCGCCAAACTCTCTAGTGCGATCCCTAGCCACTTACTACTACGCCTCTTACCAGAAAGATTTAAAAACCTTGCAAACGCTTAATTTACCCAAAATGCAAGACTTGATCGCCTTGCAAAAAGCCTATTTGCTCTACCAAGAACACAAACAACCCCAAGAAATCCAAAAAGTTTTGGGCGTGATCGATCCCACCTCCAGCCTTTATCAAGTTGTGAGTATTCTCAAGCACTACCCCGCTCAGGGCGTGCAAGGGGTCAGTAAGGCTAAGCCATGAGGGGGGTTTTTTGGGTTGTTCTGCTCTCTTTAATCTTTTTTGGGTGCAATGCGCGTAAAAATTTCACCCCCCCCGCCTCTAAGATCAAGGGCGATCTTTCCTTTAGCCACCCCTTGAGCGATAGCATTGTTTTCACCAACCGCTATGGGGCGATCTTAAAAAATGGGGGTGTGATCGACTTGGAGGGCATCACGCCCTTAAAGTTAGGCAAAGATTTAGATAAAGAGACCTCTTTTTTGAACCAAAGCCAAGATTACTACATTTTAGCGCGGGATTGTTGGCGCACCCCCCAAGAGAGTAAGACCAAAGCCCCCAAAGAAAAAAATGAAAGCCCTCACGGACAAGCAAGCCCAAACAGAGATCGTAGAGAACATCGAAGCCATCGATCAAAATGTGATCTTACACGATCGTTGCCACCATTTGGAACTTGTGGCGATCTCTAGTGCCAAGGCCTCGATTCTCATCCCCTTAGATGCCTATCCTTTGAGCGCTAATCTCAAAAAGGATCGCCTAGCCATTGTTACAGCGGATAATTCTGCCAACATTTATGACACCAAGACCAAAAAGCTCATTTTTAGCGAAAAAGGCTCTTCAAGTGCGGCGATCAACTCTTTGGTGGCTGCACCGGTGTTTTTGGATACGGTGGTGGTCTTCCCTATGTTAGATGGGCGTTTGTTGGTGGTGGATGTGAGCGCAAAAGAACCACGCGTGGTGCGTAATATCGTGCTCAATAGCGAGAAATTTTTTAACAATGTGATCTATCTAAAGGTGCAAGATGAAAACATGTTTGCGGCTACGGGTAAGCGTTTGGTTGCCGTCATCTCCGGGCAGGAATTTAACTTTGATGCGGACATTGTAGATGTGCTCTATCATAACCACCATGTTTATGTGCTGACCTTAGATGGGCGTATTTTACAGATGGATCAAACCCTCAATGAAAAGAGCATGGAGGAGGTCAAATTGCCCTTTGCGATCCTTAATTCTTTGGTGGTAACCGATAAAAAACTCTTCACTCTAGAAAGACAGGGCTACTTGGTGGAGGTGAATTTAGAACAATTCAACGATTACCGCGTCTATCGCCTCAAAGGGATTTCTAAAAGCTTTTTAGGCAAGCTAGATAAGATGAGCTTTTATAGCAAGGATAAAATTTATTACGATCGCGCCTTATTTGGATTTGAGCCACCCATGATTTTGTGCGACATTGGCAACACGCATTTACACTTTTACTAATGGCTCTAGGGTATGGAAAAATAGCCCCAATGCCCTAGATACCAGCAAGCTTAAGGGCGATTTATATTATATCAGCGTGAGCCCCAAAAATGAGGAGCTCTTGATTAAGGCTTACCACCCTTGCTATAACATCGCCTCTTTATTGCATTTAGAGAGTGCTTATGAGGGTTTGGGTGTGGATCGCAAGGCGGCATGTTTGGGCTTGGGGCTTAAAAGCGGGGTGGTGATCGATGCGGGGAGTGCCATTAGTGTAGATGTGATGGATCAGGGCGTGCATGTGGGTGGGGTGTTATTGCCCGGGTTTGGGGCTTACCAACAAGCCTACAAAAGCATCTCTAAAGTGCTGGACCACCCTATCAATGTGCGCGTGCCCCTAGATCATCTCCCTAAAAACACCGCCCAAGCCCTGAGTTTTGGGGCTTTAAAATCGGTGTTATTAGTGCTTAATGAGATCATCGGGGATCAAAAGGCTTATTTTACCGGAGGGGATGGGAAGTTCTTAGCCTCGTTTTTCCCCCAAGCCATTTATAATGAATTATTGGTTTTTTGAGGGCATGCAACATGCTATCGCCCAGGAATTAGAGAACCTCAAATCTTAATGGAGCTTCTAGCCTATTTTATCAATGGCTCTTTAATGTCTTTGGGGCATTGTGTGGGGATGTGCGGGGGGATTGTGCTGGCTTATTGCCAAAGCAAATTCAACCCCACCACCTCTTTAAAACAACAAATACTAGGGCATGCCCTCTACTCTTTGGGGCGTATCAGCATGTATGTTTTGGTGGGAATCTTAGCCTCTTTGGGTTTTAGAGGGTTTTTAGAATGGGCTAGCCATGTGTGGGATTTGGATCGCACGCACTTACAAGCCATTATTTTTTATTGTCATGGGCGTGCTAATGATTGGTTTTGCGTTGGGCTACACCCTGAGATTGAAAGCCAATCTTGGCATGGGTTTTTTAAAGAGCCTCTTTAGAGCCACTCTGGGCGCGCCTAAAATTTCTAGCCTGTATGTTTTGGGCTTACTCAATGGGCTTTTGCCCTGTTTTATGGTCTATTGGTTTGTGTTGAGTGCCCTAGCCCAGCCTAATGCCATGCGTTCATTGGAAGTGTTATTGACTTTGGGTCTAGCAACTTTTTTACCCATGTTTGTCTTTGGCTTGCTCTTGGGGCGGTTTTTAAACTCTGCTCTTAGGGCTTTATTCATGAAACTGGCTTTTTTGATGATGCTAGGCTTTGGGGGTTATAACATTTACATGGGCGTGGTGATGTTGCAAGGGCACGCCCACCACATGCACATGGGGCATTGATGGGGCAAAGGGCGTTGTTTTTGGATCGCGATGGGGTGATTAATGTTAATAAGGGCTATGTGTCCCACCCATTGGATTTTGAGTTGATCCCCGGAATTTTAGATGTTTGCAAAAGGGCTAAGGATTTGGGTTATCTCTTGATCGTGGTAACCAACCAATCAGGCATCGCTCGGGGGTATTACCGCCCACAAGATTTTTTAGCATTAAATGCCTATATGCAAGCGTTGTTGCGCGCCTATGGGGGGGTTAGCTTGGATGCCATTTATCACTGCCCCCATCTGCCCGGTGCGCGCTGTGCTTGCCGCAAACCCAATTTGGGTATGCTCCAAGAGGCACAGCGTGATTTTGAGATCGATCCAAACAAAAGTATCATGCTAGGCGATCAATGGAGCGATATGCAATTTGGCTTGGTTGCAGGGTTTGGGATCAATCTTTGGCTTAAGCCTAGTAGTTGCTTTTTACCCCATAGAAGGCTTTTTAAAGTGGATCATCTCCAGCAGGTCCTAGAGTTTTTAAAGCTCTAAGCTTGGCTTGTGTGTTATAATCCTAGCAGAAAGGACTGGCATGGCATATATCCCTAATACCTTAGAAAATAAAACCATCGTGATCACCGGAGGGGCGGGCTTTATTGGGAGCAATTTAGCCTTTTATTTCCAAAAGCACCACCCCGGGGCGCGCGTGATTGTGTTGGATCGCTTTAGAGGTGGAGAACCCAATAGTTTGGGGCATTTTAAAAACTTAATTGGCTTTGAGGGCGAGATCATCAGCGCAGATATCACACACAATTTAAATGCGCTTAAAAGAATCGAGTTTGATTATCTCTTCCATTTAGCGGCCATCTCAGACACCACCAACACCAACCAACAGCAGGTGATGCAAACCAACCACCATGCGTTTTTGAAACTCTTAAGAATTGCTGAAAAACAAGAAGCCCGAGTCATTTACGCCTCTTCGGCTGGGGTGTATGGCAACACGCACGCACCTAACCGCGTGGGTTTTGATGAAGTGCCAGAAAATATTTATGGTTTTTCCAAGTTGCACATGGATAAGAGCGCGCTGAGTTTCGCTCAAGAGAGTTTCATGCCCATTGTGGGCTTGCGTTATTTTAATGTCTATGGTCCGGGGGAATTTTACAAGGACAAAAGTGCCTCCATGATCTTACAACTGGGCTTGCAAGCCCTGCACCACAAAGAAGTGAAGCTTTTTGAGTTTGGGGAGCAACAGCGCGACTTTGTCTATATTGAGGATGTGATCCAAGCTAGCGTTAAGGCGATGGTGGCAGCCAAGAGTGGGGTTTATAATGTGGGTTATGGCATGGGTCGTAGTTATAATGAGATTGTGGAGATTTTACAAAAGGAATTGGGGGATTTCAAGGTCAATTACACCAAAAACCCTTACTCCTTTTTCCAAAAACACACTTGTGCGGACATCCAAGCCACGCATGCCGACTTGGGCTATGCCCCCATTTACAACCTCGAGCAGGGGATTCAAGCTTACTTGCCCGTGATCAAAAAAATACGCCAGCCTTAGTTGATGTTAGATGCATTCTTAAGCCCCCCCGCCACTGCGCCCCATGTGTTGGTCGTGGGTGATCTCATTGTGGATCGCTACATTTGGGGCACTAGCGATAGACTCTCCCCAGAAGCTCCCGTGCCCGTTGTGAAAGTGCAAAAGGAAACTTACAGCTTGGGGGGCGCTGGGAATGTGGCGGATAATTTAATCGCCCTAGGGGCACGGGTGAGCTTGTGTGGGGTGGTGGGGGCTGATGAGCCCAGAGGGTGGCTTTTAAACAAATTAGCCCAACTTAATATCTCCACCGCTGGGGTCTTAAGCGATCCTAACCGCCCCACTTCGTTAAAAAGCCGTGTGATGGTGGGCAAACAACAAGTCTTGCGTATCGATTGTGAAAGCCAAGAACCCTTGAGCCCTGAGCTCGAACAAGCGATCTTAAATTTGGCTAGCTCCTTGTTGCAAAGCACTAATGCGTTGGTGCTCTCTGATTACAATAAAGGGGTCTTGAGCGCGTCCTTGTGCCAAGCCTTGATCGCTTTAGCCAACAAGGCTAAAAAGCCCATCTTGTGCGATCCTAAGGGCGTGGATTATTCCAAATACAGCCATGCCAGCCTTATCACCCCCAATAAAAAAGAAGCCCAGATCGCCACAAGGATTGAGATCACAGATGATGCCAGTTTGCAACAAGCCCTAGAGCATTTTAAGACACACCAGCACATTAGCACCCCTTTAATCACCCTAAGCGAACAGGGCATGGCGTTTTTGGATCACCACCAATTAGTGAAAATCCCCACCATCGCCAGAGAGGTCTATGATGTGAGCGGGGCGGGCGATAGCGTGATCGCCGCTTTGGCCTTTTGTTTGGCTCTGGGCTATGATTTGCACCAAGCATGTTTATTTGCCAATGCCAGCGGGGCGGTGGTGGTGGGTAAGGTGGGGAGTGCTAGGGCTAGTTATGCGGAGGTGCTTGAATTTTTGCAACGCCACTACCACCAAGGGCAAAAAATCTTGGATCGCCACGCCCTCAAACCCCTTTTACAAGCTAGTCGCCCCAAGCGGGTGGTTTTCACCAATGGGTGTTTTGATCTCTTGCACAGAGGGCATGTCCATTATCTACAAGAGGCTAAAAAGCTGGGGGATATTTTGGTGGTGGGCTTAAATAGCGACTCTTCGGTGCGCACGCTCAAAGGAGCTAGTCGCCCCGTTTGCGATCAAGCTAGCCGTGCCTTTATCTTGGCTGGGCTGGAATGCGTGGATTTTGTGGTGATTTTTGAGGAACAAACACCCTTAGAGCTCATCAAAACCCTTGAGCCTGATATTTTAGTCAAGGGGGGGGATTATCAAGGTCAAGAGGTGGTGGGGAGTGATTTAGTAGAACAAGTGGTTTTGATCGATTTCATCAAAGGCAACTCCACCACAAATATTATCCATAAAATACAAGGAATGGCATGCAAGACTTCATCCAACAAGAATTTTTAGCCCACATACAGACCGCCCAAGAGAGTTTGCAAGCTTTAAGCTTCCCCTTAGAGCAAAGCGTGCATGCGTTGGTGGGCACGCTGCAAAAGGGGGGTAAGATTTTGATTGCGGGCAATGGGGGCAGTGCTGCTGACTCACAGCATTTTGCTGCCGAGCTGACCGGGCGTTACAAGAGGGAAAGAGCGGGTTTGCCCGCCATCGCTCTTAGCACGGACACCTCAGCCCTAACCGCCATTGCCAATGACTATGGTTACGATCGGGTTTTTGCTAGGCAGGTGGAGGCTTTGGGGCAAAAGGGGGATTGTTTTGTTGGCATTTCTACTAGTGGTAACTCGGCTAATATCCTCTTAGCCCTGCAAAAAGCCCAAGAGTTGGGTTTGAGCACTTTGGGCTTAAGCGGTCGGGGCGGAGGCAAAATGCGCGCCTTATGCGATTTTAATCTCATCGTGCCCAGCACAGACACCCCCAGAATCCAAGAGATGCATATTTTGCTCATCCACATGCTTTGCGATCAAATTGAGAGGGCGTTTTGTGGGTAGGGTTGTTTTAGACAACCGCTTTTTGTTGATGTGGCTAGCCCCTATGGTAGCGGGCTTGTTTTCTCCCTATGCTCGGGGATTAAAGCACTTGATCGCCTTTGAGGGCAAGATTGCCTTTTATGGGTTTTTTGTGCTTTATTCATTTTATGCCCTCTTTGCCTTGATCAAATCCCCCTTTGTAGTCAAAATCCTTAAAAATACACTGCTGGTCCTCAGTAGTTTATTTGCTTTGATTAATTTCTTTTTGTCTCATTACTTTGATATGGTTTTTACGCCTAGCACCATTGATACCATCTTGGCGACTAATTCTAAAGAGAGTCAGGCTTTTTTTCAAGGTATGGTCCTTCCCCATAGTGGGGTTTTGTTAGGAACGTTGGCTCTTTGTGGGTTGTTTCTCTATTTTGTGCGCTTTAACATATCCCTTGAAACTAAAACCCAACGCATTTTAGTTGCGGTCTTTGTGTTGGGGATTGGTGCCCATGCAATTAAACTGTCCTACACAAGTGGGGGCGTGATGGCAACAAGAGGCTTTGCTCGAATCCCCTATGGTGTGTGCGAAACAACCCAGCGTGTGATTCCCCTTATCAGAGAAGGCTATGCCATTTATACTAGTTTCAAAGAATATGGCAATAACCAAGCCATTTTACGAGCTATCAGAGAACCCCTCCCCAAAGATTACCTCAAGGTGGATAGTAATAGCGTGCCCAATGTGGTTTTGATTGTGGGCGAGAGCGAATCGCGTAACTTTATGCATGTCTATGGTTATCCTGTGCCTAATACACCCTTTTTAAGTGGCTTACAAGAGAGAGAGAGAGAGAGACCGCAAAATTTATTTGTGTTTAAAGATGCCATCTCCCCTTTTGCCTACACGATCGCTACTTTCAAGACCCTCTTGAATTACAGCGATGTAGAAAACCACTCTGTCCCTTGGTATGATCAAAAAAACATCGGAGATATTTTCAATGCCGTAGGTTACAAGACTTTTTGGCTGGATAATCAAGAGCGCGAGCAACTAGCAACCACCAATGTTTTTAGCCTTCTGTCCGATCGTTTTGGTGAGCGGATATGGACTAATTTTGGAGGCTATGATCAAGCCCTCATAGATACTTTTAACATGCGGATTAGGGCGCAGTTAGGGAGCAAAAATCTTGTTCTTTTCCACTTGGTAGGCAGTCATTACTTCTACAAAGATCGCTTCCCCCCATCTTTTGCCAAATTCCATATTAAAGACATCCCCTATCAAGGTTTGCATGTCCAAAATGACAAAGACAAGCAAATTATCGCCGATTATGTCAATTCGATCTACTACACCGACCATATTTTAAAAG
>CAGP01000017.1 GCA_000263275.1 Helicobacter bizzozeronii CCUG 35545
CAATTGAACATGTCCTCCATATCCGTAACTTTGGACACATCCCACTTCTCCAATGGCTGGTTAAAAGCCGTGCAACCATCAAACATGTGATCCATGTTTGTAACACTCGAGACATCCCAGCTATTCAGGGGCTGGTCAAACACATGGCAACTATCAAACATATAATGCATGTTCGTTACTTGAGATACATCCCAGCTATCCAAAGATTGGTTAAATTTAGTGCAGTCACCAAACATCTTTTCCATGTTTTCCACACGGGACACATCCCACTTGTCCAATGGCTGGTTAAAGTTTCCGCACCATTGAAACATGTGATCCATGTTTGTAACACTCGAGACATCCCAGCTATTCAGGGGCTGGTTAAATTGGCTACACCATCTAAACATGCGTCCCATATTTGTAACGCTAGAAACATCCCATTGATCCAATGGCTGGTTAAATTTTTTACAGCGATTGAACATGTCCCCCATATCCGTAACTTTGGACACATCCCAGCTATTTAGAGATTGGTTAAATTTATTGCAATCTTTAAACATCTCTTTCATGCTTGTAACACCAGACACATCCCAGCTATCCAAAGGGTGGTTAAATTGTGTGCAGTTACAAAACATGCCCTCCATGTTGCTGACCCGGGACACATCCCAAGTTTCTAAGCCCTTAAAGTTTGTGCGTTCTGACTGATAAAACAACCAACTTAAGTCTTTTAAGCCTCCAATATCAATTTCAGCCAAATGGACTCTTTTATTTTTGATTAACTTCTGAAGTTCTGCTTTTATTTTTGGGGAAGTATTTTCTTTCATAGGATCGTTGTTTCAAGCAAATCCTTTGGGGCAAGACTTAAAAAAGCGTATTTTACCACACAAAGCATTAGCCTAAGTTTTGCCCATCTTTGGCTTGCCAGCTTGAATTAAATAAAATGCAATGGCTCAGCCGTTTTTATGGCGTGATCTGCTAAAATGGACCCTCATCCCTCATCAAAGGTTTGCCATGAAAAAAAGTTGCTGTGTTGATGGGGAGCCAAAGCGATATGCCAATCGTGCAAGAGGGGATCAAAATCTTACAAGATTTTGGCGTGCCCTTTGAATGGCGCATACTCTCAGCGCACCGCACCCCCCAAGCTCTCAAAAGTTTTGTTTTGGAGAGTGGTTGTGGCGTGTTTATTGCTGCTGCTGGCAAAGCCGCACATTTAGCAGGGGTAGTAGCCTCGCTCACCACTAGCCCGGTCATCGCTCTACCCATTTTGACCTCCGATCTAGGCGGGCTGGATTCCTTGCTCTCCAGCGTGCAGATGCCCAAAGGTATCCCAGTGGCTTGCGTGGGGATCAATGCGGCCAGCAATGCCACACTGCTGGCTTTACAAATGCTCGCCTTAGGCGATCCCCTTTTAGCCCAAAAACTCACCAAGCAGCGCCAAGAGCAAGAATCCCAAGTCTTACAAGCCGATCTTGAACTCCAAAGGTCCCTATGAAACCCACAACCCTACTTTATGAAGGCAAGGCTAAAAAAGTCTATGCCACCAGCGATCCGACTCTTTGCATTGTAGAGTATAAAGACAGCGCAACCGCCTTTAATGGGGCTAAAAAAGCCACTTTGGAGGGCAAGGGCGCGCTCAATAATGCCATTAGTAACCAGCTGATGGCATATCTGCACGATCAAGGCGTGGCAACCCATTTTGTAAAAACTCTTAGCCCCACCCAGAGCCTTGTCAAAAAGCTAGAGATGTTTGCCCTAGAGGTCATTGTGCGTAATGTGTGTGCGGGCTCGATGGCACAAAGGCTAGGCATTGCAGAGGGGACACACTTTGAAACCCCCGTTTTGGAGTTTT
>CAGP01000018.1 GCA_000263275.1 Helicobacter bizzozeronii CCUG 35545
TCTGTGTACCCACACCTGCATTTAAGTTAGGCTTGACATCGCTTGTTTTGACAATGACAAAATCTAGCGGGTAAATGCGTGCATCATCAAGGCTGACAGAACTGCTATAGCCCTTTAGTTTAGTCATTGGGATAGCTTGTCCGATTTGCAAATTTTTATCATTCTGTTTGCCCCCAGCTGTGGCTTGCTTTTGCTCTTGGGCTTGTTGGTAGTCTTTGGCTGCTTGGGTTCTGCGTTCTTGCTCTTGAGCCTCTCTTTGGGCTTGCTTTTGCTCCTCTAGCCTCTTGGCTTCTAACTTGGCTTGTTCTCTAGCCTGACGGGCTTGCAGTGCCTGCTGGTGGATGCTTAAGGGGCTTGTTTGGGGGGTTGTGGTAGAGTTGGGTAAAGGAGTTTGTATGTCTGAATCTGTGCCTTTACCACCCGTTAAAATCTCCTCTTTTTGGTTTAACACCGAGTCGGGGCGTTTGTATGCCATATCTGCACCCGGTGAAGAAGGGGTTTTTGAATTTGACTTTAAACGCAAGATGTGGGTTAGGTTTGAATCTGTGTCGGCATTTAGGCGGTTTAGCGACTTTGCCGAAGAGGACTCCGTAGAAATCACTTCAAACGATGTCAAAAGTTTAATATCAAGGTCTAAATCTTGACCTAAAGCCTTGCTTTCTTGTTTGAGCTGGGCTAATTCCTCCTTGCTTAGCGTGGGGTTAATCTCCTCCTCTCTGATGATGTGATACTTTTCATCCTGCTTCTTTTTTAATCGCCCAATTCTTAGGCGTGTGGACTTGGATTTCAGCACTCACGCCGTTATGTTTAAAGTGGATATGAATCCCCTCATAACCGCTGCCACGATTTTCTTTATATTCGATCGTGTGGGGGATTTGTGCATCTCTTAGCTTAATGGCAATTTGGACTAATTGGTCATCTATGGTTTCTCTGTCCCTAGAGATAATCGCCCCTCTTAACAAGTCATTTAAGCTTTCTACTCTGCCCTGCTTGCGTTCTAATTTGCTTTGGATACTGCCTACGCTTTTTAAAATATTGCTCGCCTCTAGGGTGCTACTAGGCTGGGTTAATCCCTCTAAGAGTTGTTTAAAGCCTATCTCTTGCTCTTTGGCGGTGTTGAAAAGCTCTGTGGCTTGATTTTTAAGTTCTGGGGTGGTAGCCTGATTATGGGCGGTAGGCAGTTTAGGATTGTAACCGCCCTGATAATCTGTAAAATTGCGGCTACTATAAAAATCAAAAATCTTTTTCCCATCGTTAAATTCATCCACAACCACTCTTAAAGTAACCCCATCTTTTTCTTTAAGTGTGTAAGCATAACGCAGGGCATTTTCTCTAAGCTCAAAGCTAGTGGCATCCATTTCCCCGTTACGCAACACAAAGCCTATATTTAAAAGCTCCGCACTATTGAGCCCTCCGGTCTTTTCCTCACCAAAGTGTTTGATGAGAATTTTCCTAGCCCCAATTTTGCGGCTACCTGTTTCTAGGGTGTAGAGCTCTTGTAAATCTTTGCCCTGTAAGCGACTACTAGGGATTTCCCCCTTAAAGACTTTTAAAATCTCTTGTTGTTCGGGGTTTAGGGTGCTAGGGTCTATCTTTTTTAATGCCTCTTGGGCTTTATCATCTTTGGTGCGCCCTGCTAATTCTTGATTTTTAAGCTCTGGGGTGGTAGGGTTAGACTTGGAGCCGGTTGCGTCTAAGGGCGTACTCGGGTTTATCTCGGGGGCATTCCCGCTATCTTTGGATAGTCGTATGCCTGCTCCGCTAAAATCGCGGTTTTTCTCTAAAAGCCCGTTTTCTTTATACATGGTTTTGAGATTCAAGGCGTTATTTTTCTTGCTAACAATTTCAATCACCACGGCATACCCGTTAATTTGTTTGCCCGCTAGAAGTGTGGTTATATCCTTGTATTTTTGTATTTCTATTTTATCCGCATGATTGACAATATCCGGGTAGTTTTGGATATCCTCCAATTTAACCGCTGGTTGCCCACTGCTCTCTACTAAAGGACTCCCCTTGCCATGCCTCTTTTCAATATGGGTTAAAGCATCCCCATCAAATAACATCTTAATAGGCTTATTAGGGTCAAAACCTAGATGTTCAATGATTTGAGGGTTAGTCAGTTCCCCAATCCAAACCTTGTCATTCTTGCGTCTTTTGACCTCCTCTAAAAACTCCTCTGTTAAGTCCTCCTTAGTGGCTTTTCGTGTGGGTGTGGTTTTGCTAATAAGTTCCCCATCACCATTCCCTGATTTCCCCCCATCTCCCTCTTTGCCCCCTGCACTAGAGGGGTTTGATTCCTCTTTAGGAGACTTCCCCCCACTATCCCCTAAATGCGGATTAGCTATCCCTCCTCCTCCATCATCCGGAGGCATTCCCCCCTCTAACTCTTAGATTATTCCTAGCGTCCCCACATCCCTAATTCCTCTTTAGTGGCTTTTCTAATGGGGGTAAACTCGGCAATATCGGCACTCTCAAAGCTTAAAAGGTAAAAATCGCCATCGGGAGCTTTCATGTTTAACATAATCACATCTTCCCCTTCCTCATCGGGGTCGAAACTAGGACCATCATAGCCCACAAAAGCCCCCTCATCTATTTCTCCATTTGGGCTTTCAACACGCACAAACCAATCCAAATATTTCTCAAGGCTAAAAATATCTATCATTTCCTACCTTTCCTGCCTACATACGGCACAATATGAAAACCATTATTCCCAAAATGGACTTTACTCCTCCTTGTGCGTATGGGTTTATCTACGCTCGTTTTCTTGTGGGGCAACACCACACCTTCAAAGTCAGGGTGCTCAATAATGATTTTTTCATCCCAAGGTTTGCCCTTTTTGATACTAACACTGCCATTCCTAATTAATTCTCTAATTTTCTCTTCATCCAACGGCTGTTCGTAATAACTCCTCCCCTCTATGTAACCCTTATGTCCCAAAATGTGATGGTTTTGTTTCTTGTTTAGCTCTAATGTAGGTAGCCTTTCATTGATCGCCTCTTTAATGCGTTGCCTCATTTCTAAATCACTCTCCCCCTCTTGGCGTTTGGCAATCTCTTTAATATTCCATCCCCCATCCCCATTCCCCTCTTTCCCCCCATTCCCCTCCTTGCTCGTGTGTTCGTCATTGCCCTTAGGGGGCTTATTCCCCTCACCACTAATGGGCGTGTCTCTAGGTAAAGCTCCTCCTCCTCCATCATCCGGAGGCATTCCCCCCTCAATCTCTCTAATCAAGGCTTTGATAGCGTTTATTTTTTTAATTTGAGATTAAGCATTTGTGTTGTAGGGTTTTTGTGGTGGTGCAGTTGCGTCTAAGTGGCACCCGTATGGACGGACGAGCTACGCTATCTATCCGTAGATAGTCGTATACCGGCACCATCTCTAAAAGCCAAGCCATTTTCTAGCTTTCCGTTTTCTTTGTAAATTGTCTTTAGTGATAGTAGATTATATTTTTTGCCCACTATTTCCACTACAACCATATACCCATTAACTTGTTTGCCAGCAATGAGCACTGTTCTGCCTCCATCTTTATCTACCCTCATCAAATCCGCATGATTCACAATATCCGGGTAGTTTTGGATATCCTCCAATTTAACCGCTGGTTGCCCGCTGCTTTCCACCAAAGGACTCCCCTCTCCATGCCTTTTTTCAATGTGGGTTAAAGCATCTCCATCAAAAAGCATTTTGATGGGCTTGTTAGGGTCAAAGCCTAGATGTTGGATAATTTGGGGGTTTGTTAAATCCCCCACCCAAACCTTATCATTCTTACGTCTTTTGACTTCCTCTAAAAACTCTTGTGTGATCTCCTCTATATTTGCCCGTCTTAAGGGTTTGTTGTTGGGCTAGCGTTTTGAGCTGGTATCTTAAAAAATGTTTTGATTTTTAAGCTTTGTTCAGCTACCATACCTTTCGCAGCCCCTCAACGCTTAGGCGTTTTATCTGAAGGTAAGAACTGCTCCAGCGGGATGAAAGAGTGGATAAGATCCGCATCTTTGGCTTGTTTTTTAACATAGCGCATTTTGATGTCCGGTATCCCCGTAATCAATAAACTATCGTTTTCGGTCGTGATTAGGATATACAGCAAGTATTTCCCGTCTTCTCCTCTAAAGATTTTAATATACGCTTTTTTAGATGGGTCTTTGAAAATCAGTTTAAGATTTGGTTTGCTTAAAGTTGGTTCAACTAGGTTCAGATAGGCTAGACGCTTCTGCCCATTTTTGTGGTTCCCTAAATGCTCAATAAACCTCTTATGATTTCTAACGCCCTCTAATGTCTTTAAAAACCCCTCTACATCTAAACTTGCAGGTATAGGCGTGGCTGACGCGCTCAAATCAAGGTTTTTAATGAATACTTCTTTGTCCTCTTGTTTTTCAATGACCACATAGGGTCTAGTTTCTCCTCCACTCCCACTCCCATTCCCCTCTTTGCCCATATGTCCATCATTGCCTTTAGGGGGTTTATTATTCCCCTCACCACTAATGGGCGTGTCTTTAGGGCTAGCTATCCCTCCTCCTCCACCTCCACTAGGTGGTGGGTCATCAGGGGGTAATCCCCCCTCAATCTCTCTAATCAAGGCTTTGGTGGCGTTGTTTTTTAATTTAAGATTAAGCATTTATGTTGTATGTTCCTTTTACGGGCTTTACAATAAATCGCCTGAAAGTTCATTGGACTTCGCACATCCTCTCGTCATAGTGAGTTTAGCTCGCCTCTGCTGGGACTACATAGGTGTGCTGTAATCCCTTAAGGCAGAGGGCTTAACTCTTCTAGCTCTAGACTGTAGATTCTGTGCCCTTGTTGCACGCTCTCTCTTAGTGTAATTTTAGCTTGGGCTCTTTTGCCATTGATGTTGATTTCTGTAAAATATCTATGCACCGCTTTTATACCAGGACTTTCTTTGTAATCTGGGTGCGTTTCTCCTAATCTCGCATTCTCAAAAAGAGTTTTAATATCTGCTCCCACTTTAAAATGCTCCTCTTGAGTGAAGCCATTAATCAAGCTTTTCTTTAGAGCTTTTGTGCTAGATATTTTGGTTATGCCATTGGTTGAAATCCTAGCGACTACTCCTGTCTCTTTGTTCATAATATCTTTATTTAAAATAGGGACTAGACTCTGTCTTAGATCTACCCTTAAATCTTTTAACTCTTTGTTCCCCTCTGTCTTATAATCAAAAGATTTTGGCTCATCTGGTGGTAATCCCCCCTCTAACTCTCTAATCAAGGCTTTAGTGGCGTTATCAAAGTCTTGGCGTTGGACTAGGTGGTTAAGCTGGATTTTAAAGTCCTGCACACTAGCAGACTTGTTTAAAGCGGCTTTGAGGTGATACC
>CAGP01000019.1 GCA_000263275.1 Helicobacter bizzozeronii CCUG 35545
GCTAGCGCGCCCAATAATGAGGCGTGCCAGCTCCAGCTTGAAGGGGGTTTAAGGTGTTTAGCTCCCTTTTGGGGCGGGCATCTCTAAGCTTAGGCGCATTGGGCATTGATTGACATACTCCCCATAGCTAAAGCTAGGGGATTCTAGGATCAACAAGGCTTGCCCACTAGGCGGGTCTTATAGCCTCTACTCCAAGAGTGGATGCCCCCACTCTATGAATATTAATGCTTGCGTTCAAATCTCTATCCAAAGAAAACCCACAAGAGGGGCATTTAAATACTCTATCCTTTAGGCTCAAATCCTCTTTGAGTGCCCCACAGCTAGAACAAATCTTAGAGCTGGGATAGAATCTATCAATCTTAACCACTTGAGTTTTTCTCTCCAAGATAGCCACAAACTCACCAAAAGCCAAATCGTTGATTTTACGCCCCCAAAGTTTAACCATACCCTTCAGGTTCAAATCTTCAATGAAAATAGTGGTGTATTGCTTAGATAGGCTATTGGCAAGCTTATAGAAAAAGTCTGTTCTTAGGTTTTTGATTTTTCTATGCAACTTGGCTAGCCTAATCTTGGCTTTCAAGCGTCTATGGCTACCTCTTTTCTTTTTGGAGAGAGAGCGACTACAAGCACGAATCAAAGGCAAATATTTAGAGAAAAATAAAGGCGATGGGATTTGCGTGCCATTAGAGCAGGTGAGAAAAGTTTTTAACCCGAAGTCAAGCCCCACGCTTTTACCACCTGCAGG
>CAGP01000020.1 GCA_000263275.1 Helicobacter bizzozeronii CCUG 35545
GCGGGATGTGATTAACAAAAGCTTGCAGGTGCTTAACAAGGGCTGGTGCTTCCTTTTGCATGGCATGCGAAAAGACCATGTCCCAATTTATACGGGTGTAACGCTCTTTAAAATCTTGGTAGTAAATTTTGACCACTAACGTGCGGGCTTGTTGCATTTCTTGGACCAAATCAACGCTGACAGCCCATAGAGGGCTGATGAGTAGAAGGGTGCAAATTAAACGGCTCATTGAAGTTCCTTTGTTCAGTGCTTGGCAGGGCAAAGATTTTTATTCTTGATTAGGGTCTGGCAACAGCTCATCGAAATGCTTCCAGCCTTGCGCTTCCAACATGCCGATGCCATCATCTATTAAATTGGCACTATTATCAGCAATGGCACTCTCCCCGGGGTCTTTAAAATCATAATCACCACCATAGCCACAATTTTTGATAACATCGAGCTTTTCAGCCATATTTTTTGCTTTGTTAGCTGCATTAAAACAAGTCTGAGCCACCCAAGTTTCTTCATCCCCATCACAAGATGTATCGCCGCAATCATCAGTGGGTAATGCGCTCAATGAGCCCACTAAGATGATATGCAC
>CAGP01000021.1 GCA_000263275.1 Helicobacter bizzozeronii CCUG 35545
TGAGAGTGCGTTGCATCGCTTTAGCTAAAGGGACTTTTGGCTTGAGAATAGAAAATGTATATTCATCATCCTCAGCAGGGGTTATACGCAAATGGGTAACACTCTCCCAATACAAACCCATGGCACTTTCATAGTCATTGTCATTAGCATCACCCCCCAAGAAGGCAAAGGCGCGTGCCCCGTAATAATTCATCCACGAGACTAAATCTTGCGCCTTGGCACCACTAGAATAGATAATCTGAGTTACTAAAAAAATCTTTGAAACCATCCTTTTCATTTGCACCAAAATACTTTACATGTTCAATAAAACCGCTATCCATGAGATAGTTGTGTGCATCGATGGATCTAAAATCCTGAAAAAAGCGACGCATAGTCGGAGTCTTAGGACCTTTAACCATGTTTAAATTATCTTTTCGAATACCCATAATCGCCCAATTAGGGGCTAATGGGTCAGACTTGGCATACAACATCTGCAGATAATCTGTGAAGTCCAAACCCTGATAATAAGCTTCCAGCAAGGGGGCATAGATCAACTCTATGTTCTTTWAAAAATTTT
>CAGP01000022.1 GCA_000263275.1 Helicobacter bizzozeronii CCUG 35545
TTGGCATGCCTTGTGGCTAAAGGGAAAGAAATTAATTGGCAAGCCCTCTTAGAACAGAACCACATTTTAGGCAAGGTGGTTAAGTCTGTTGATGAGGGTCCAGATTTTAAAGTGCTTGTTGTGGATCACAAGGGCAAATGGGAGGCGTGGTGGGTGGATAAACAAACCCTTAAACTGGCTAATCAAAGACCCAATGATTACCCTTATGGTGCTGACCCAACATACGATGCAATATGGGCACACAACCAAGCTATACCCACGCAGATCATAAAGATGTGGAATCTCTTTTACACGGGTCCTTACGCAACTATGCGCGAGGATATGGATGTTTCTTACTTTAAAAAAGCCCTGCTTTCTTTAAAACCCTTGCAAGGCACGCGCTGGAAGAGTGTTACCTTTGATGGTCCCAGTGTGTGGCTCATAGATGAAAACACCACCCAAGCCATAGAAGTTATGCAAGCCTTTGGAGACAATGCCACTCTTTTTAATCAAATCAACGCACGCACCCAAGCATTGAGCGCCAAAAACGCTCCCCTTCTCTTTGACTCTTTTTTTTAAAGTGTTGCCTAAACCCTGCTTGGATCACTTCCCCTCTGCTAACCCCAAAGCTCCCGATCTCTATCTTGTTTTAAATTTTGATAATTTTGATCTGCATTACACTAATCTCTACCAACGCACCAAAGAAATCCTTGACAAATTCCCCACCATTGTAAAACGCTACCGCGTGCATGTCTTTGCCTTAGAACGGGACATTAGCTATTGTGATACGCAAGAGATGAGCGATAAACCAGATCCCTATGGCAACTATAACACCTTTGATCAAGCCCACCCTCCCTGTGAAACTCTTTTTAAAACTTACCAACAGCTTAAAGAACAATTCCACGCCACTTCCCTTAAAGGTGATTGTAGCGTCCCCGATGGCCAGCTCGCAGAAGAGCCCAAAGGCTCTATAAAAGTGGCGGATACGGGCAGGGGTTGGGAAACCTTTCTCTTTGGCATTGCAGAAAAACACGATGAGACACCGGGATATATCGACAACAACAACCCC
>CAGP01000023.1 GCA_000263275.1 Helicobacter bizzozeronii CCUG 35545
GACATAATCGGCGATAATTTGCTTGTCTTTGTCATTTTGGACATGCAAACCTTGATAGGGGATGTCTTTAATATGGAATTTGGCAAAAGATGGGGGGAAGCGTTCATGGTAATAAATATGACTCCCATATATGTGGAACAAAATAAAATTATGCTCCTTTAATTGGGGCTGGATTTGGGCTTTAAACGCATTAATGAGCACTTGATCGTATTCTTTGAGCTCAAAATTAGTCCATATATGCGCGGTGAAGATGGTTGGGTAGATCGTATAAAAATTTGTCAATAGGGGTTTTTGTTGGTTATCCAACCAAAAAGTTTGGTAGCCCGCCGCATTAAACACCGCCCCAAAGCTTTTTTGTTGGTACCAAGGGACAGAGCGGTTTTCCACATCGCTATAATTTAAAAGCACTTTAAGTGCACGGTCTGTCCAGCCAAAGGGTGCGATGGTGTCCTTAAACACGAATAAATTTTGCGATCTCTCTCTCTCTCTCTCTCTGCTAAGCCACTTAAAAAGGGCGTGTTGGGCACAGGATAACCATAGACTCCCATAAAATTACGCGAGGCACTCTCCCCCACGATCAAAACCACATTGGGCACGCTGTCATCATCCACTTTTAAATAGTCTTTGGGGAGGGGTTCTCTAATGACCTGTAAAATGGCTTGGTTATTGCCATATTCTTTGAGGCTGGTATAAATCGCATAACCTTCTCTGATAAGGGGGATCACCCGCTCAATAGCTTGGCTAGCACCATAGGCAAGTTTCATATTAACAGACCTGATTTTGGCTATATGCGCGCCAATGCCTAGCACAAATACTATGCTTAAAACCAAATGAGTTTTTGGCTTTAAGGATATTGTGGGGCGCACCAGATAAAGAAACAACCCACAAACAGCCAATACCCCCAATAAAACCCCACTATGGGGGAGCACCATGCTTTTAAAAAAATCATGACTCTCTTTAAGATTGGTGGCTAAGATCGTGTCAATCGTGCTAGGCGTTAAGAGCATGTCAAAATAACGGGCTAAAAAGAAATGCACCAAAGCAAATAAAACACTGAGAACCAGTAGCGTATTTTTAAGGATTTTGACCACGAGGGGGGATTTGATCAAGGCAAAAAGAGCATAAAATAAATAGAGCACGAAAAACCCATAAAAGGCGACCTTGCCCTCAAAAGCGATCAAGTGTTTTAAGCCCTGCGCATAGGGCGAAAACAAGCCAGCCACCACAGGGGCTAGCCAGCAGAGTAAAAAGCGGCTGTCTAGAATCATTGCAAAATCCTTAGACTAAGCGAATCGTGTAGGGTTTGGAATCGGTGTAAAAATGGCTAAAGTAACGCCAAAATTGGGCTTCATAAACATTGGGGGTGCGTTGGATACGGCAATGAAAACCCCTTAAAATTTCCTCAAAGGGCAAATGGTTTTCAACCACGCAAGCCAAAATCTCGCCCCTCACTTTGAGCACCATCACGCGGTAGCCTTGTTGCTGGGTGATGATGGCATCTGCTTGGATGGTCTTAAAACTTTGGGTGGCAAAATCAGCTTGCACGATGGGACCCACCACCTTTTCAAAAGAGTCATCAGTGGGCACAAAGGTTACGATCTGCTGGGCTTTGTAGCCCGATAATTTGAGGTAGCCCATTAGTTTATTAGCGTCATAAACAAAGGTGCGGGTGTAAAAATCTACATACTTTTGGGGCACATCTCTTTTGAGTACATGCACATCTTCGCGCCATTGGATCAAGTCGTTTTCTTTAAACTCTAGGGTTAAAGTGCAGTCTGGTTGTAGCCACACAATCGGGGTTTCTCTATGGCTACGGGTGTAGGTGTCGCAAATTTGCTTGCCAAGATCTAGGGCGTTTTTGCTATTGGCATTTTGAATTGCTTGATCGCGAGCTGCTTCTTGGATATAGGGCGTGGCAATGGGCATGACATAGGTGGGCTTGGTTCTTTCTAAGAGTAATTCTAGTTGTTGCTTGAGCCCTTCTAAATGGTTGGCGTGTAGTGCCTTTTTTTGTTCGTTATCGTAATTATCGATGCAAAAGGGGAAACCCGAGGTCGCGCCCGCAAAGGAGGTGCAAAGCAAGGTGAGATCGGTGGGGAGATTAAAGGCATTGAGATAATTCCCATAGGCATTGATGATCACATCATGCCCTGATAAGCACAGATATAGCCCGCTCTCTTCTGAGCCATCACCTGCCCTTAAGATACTGAATTGGAAAAAGGAGCTAAATTCATAGATTTCTTGGAATTCTAGGGTGTAGATGTTGGTAAAGCCCAAACCTCTTAGGGTCTTTTCAATGCTTTTAGAAGCAAAATTGCCGATTAAAAAAGGGCTTGCTTTTAGACACAAAGGCTAAAGTTTGGGGGTGCAAACAACTAGAACGATTAGAGGAGATAAAGATAAAATCGGCATTCACCAAGCAATGCACCGCCTCTTTACAGCTCGCCGTTTCTAAGTAGCCACTACCTAAAAAACTAGGACCCAAAAGCCATGGATCGGTGATGCACTTGATGCCCCCAGCCTCAATGTGTAAGCAAGCGTGGTTGAGCCAGCGGATTTTAAAATCGCCCTTAAAGCTGGACTGGTAGGGGTTAGAAAGATCAGTCGAGGTTTGGATACGCAAAGAACGCCCCTCAACACAATATCTGAGGGGTTGCTTTTTATAGCCATTGTGGTAGGTCAAAGTCTTTAAATCCAAAGACCAATTACAATAAGGGCAACTGGCGATTCCTTTGTTGTGTAGAAGTTTATCGCCTCTGTGGTTACAGGTTTTATCGATGATCCATTCCACTTCGGGTTTTTCGCCCAGTTTGACATGCTTTTTCATATTGATAATGAACTTCCCAATATCATTAATGCCCTCTAAGAGCCCCCGAACGGGGACAACCTCCGTATTAACAGAAGTTTCAAAAAGACCCACACGGCGTAACCTAATGGAGGCTTGGGGACTCTTTGCATTCTTAGGGGGATTGGCAGACATTATCACTCCTATTTTTAGCAAGATGGGTAATTATACATTAAAACCTTTATAGATCGTGATTTTGCGCCAAATTATTAAATTTTGGTTACACTTGTGCCATCTCAAACAAAAGGATTTAGGGTGCTTTTAGTGGATAGCAGAAACCCCCAACAAACCAAGAGTTTTACACAGGCTTTATTAGAACCCAGTAGCCCCACAGGCGGGCTTTTTTGCTTTCCAAATGTCCCTAATGTGGATTTTGAGGCTCACTTGCATTTGGATTACACCCAGCTAGCTCAAGCCCTATTTGGGGCACTTAATTTAGATATTGAGTCCGCAATTTTGCAAGAAGCCCTCAAGCGTTATGGGGGTTTTTCAGACATTGCCCCCCTAAGGCATCTAAGCCCCACCCTCTATGTCCAAGAACTTTTGCATGGCCCTACTCTGGCTTTTAAAGACATGGCTTTACAACCCTTTGGAATCTTGCTCTCTAAACTCGCCCAACAACGCCACGAAAAATATTTAATTTTAGTGGCAACAAGTGGGGATACTGGACCTGCTAGCCTAGCTAGCTTTGCCTCTTTGCCTAATACCTATGTGATTTGTTTATACCCTGCTGATGGTACAAGCCTAATCCAAGCCTTGCAAATGCAAACAATGGATGCGCCCAATTTAAAGGTCTTTGGAATCAAGGGCAATTTTGATGATGCGCAAAGCACGCTCAAAGCCTTACTCAAAGATACGGGTTTTAAAGCCACTTTGCAAAAACAAGGTTTTTGCTTGAGTGTGGCTAATTCGATCAATATTGGGCGGATTGTGTTCCAGATCATCTACCATGTGTGGGGGTATTTGGAATTGGTGCGCACAAAAGCACTTGCCTATGGGCAACCCCTTAATATTCTCGTGCCTAGTGGGAATTTTGGGAATGCTTTGGGGGCTTTTTTATGCCAAACAAATGGGCTTACCATTGGCTAAAATTGGGATTGTATCCAATGCTAACAATGTCTTAGAAGAGTGGATCAAAACGGGGGTCTATGACATTAGAAAAAGAAGTTTGCTCAAAACTTATGCCCCGGCCATGGACATTTTAAAAAGCTCCAATGTGGAACGGCTGTTATACGCCCTCTTGGGGCACAAGCGCACCTTAGAGTGCATGCAAGCCTTAGAGCAAGAGCAAATTTATAGCTTGCAACCCCAAGAACTGCAAATCTTGCAAAAACATTTTACCAGTTTTAGCTGTGATGATGAATCTTGTTTAAAGAGTATCGCCCAAACCTATCAAAAATATGGCTATCTAGCCGACCCCCACACGGCTACTGCTTTGCATGCCTATGAGCAATTCCAATCAGATTTACCTTGCGTGGTGGTTTCTACAGCCTCATGGAGCAAATTTACCCAAACCACGCTTTTAGGGCTTACAGGTGTGCCCAGCACAGATGACCAACAAGCCCTAGAAATCCTAGCCACTCAGGGCATCACCCCACCCCAGCGTGTCAAAGAACTTTTAAGCCGCCCCAAAATCCACACGGAGGTTTTAGAAACAGCTAGCGTGGCTAGCCACATCCAAGCTTGGCTAGAAAAACACTAATGGACTTCTTTCCACACCTTTTGTTTCCACAAATAAGCCAAGAAAGCCAAGACCGCAAAGAAGATCATGATTTTGATGCCTAATGCATTTCTTTGGGATTTTTTACTATCCCCGGTCTTTTCTAGGTAATGGATGATCTGCTCTTGGGAAGCCTTAGTCAAGCCCACTCTAGGCATCGCCGTGCCGGGCAAGATTTTTTGTGGATCGTTTAAGAAAACTTCTAATTTGTCATGCCCCATGCTGCGGATCATCATGGACAAATCGGGTGCATTTGAGCCCAAATAGCGGTGTAAGTCTTTGGCATCTGTGAGCGCATAAAGCTTGTCGTATTCGATGTTGTGGCAACGCTGGCAAGCTTGGGCAAAAACTGCCTTATCATCTAGCTTTTTGGGGGCAATAGACACCAAGTAAGCCACAATGTCGCTCAAGTCTTGATCGCTAAATTGGGCGAAAGCGGGCATGGGATAGGGGTTGGCATCTTTGTATTTATGCGTGAGTTTGGCAGCTTGTGTGGGGTCTTTGATAAAGTGGGCGATAAATTGGGGGTCTAGCACGCTACCCACATGGGAGAGATCGGGGGGCACGACCCCAAAGCTTGCCCCCGCACTGGCATGATCCATCGGGGCGGGCATTTTTTGACTCTCAATGCCATGGCAAGCCACACAATTTTGCGCCACCAAGTCCTTACCCTTGCTAACATCGCCCTTGCTTAGATCGATGGGCTTTAAATCTTTAAAGCTAAAGTCAGCCGGGGCGACTTTGGGCTCCATAATGCTATGGGCATAAGGCTCCACCCCCCAGTAAAGCACGCCAATCACCACGATTAAAATCGCTAAGATTTTGAGTTCTTTCACTGCGCACCGCCTTTCTTCTCAGCCTTAGCAATTAAGGGCAAGATGACAAAGAAGAGCACCAAAAAGACAATGGAAGCCACAAAGCCTACATATTTGTTATTGCCCACGGGGGGGAGCTTGCCATAAATGGTGAGCACGATCATATCCACCACCAACACCCAAAACCAAATATTAAAGGCTTTGCGTTTGTGGGCGGGCTTGACAACTGGGCTATTATCCAAAAAGGGCAATAAGAAAAAGATCACCTGTGCGATCCCAAAGGCGACCAACCCCAAGTTGCCATTAAAGAAAAAGCCCCTTAAAACCTCATAGCTCCATAAAAAATACCATTCAGGGTAGATATGGTGCGGGGTTTTGAGGCTATCGGCACGCTCAAAGTTGATCGGATCCATCGCAAATTCATAATGGTAGCACACAAGATAAAAGAAAAAGACCATGAAGGCACAGACCACAAAAATATCTTTAGACAAAAAGACGGGCCAAAAGGGAATGACCTTAGATTCCTTTTTTTGCCCCTCTTTGTATTTTTTCTCCTCAGCCTCAAAGTCGAGCACTTCGCCCTCTTGGTTATTGACATGGGGGATGCGCAGCGAATAAAAATGCAAGCCAATAAGCATGATGATCACCACGGGCAATAAAAAGACATGTAACATGAAAAAGCGAGTCAAGGTTGCATCAGCGACCACATAATTGCCTCTAATCCACACCAAGAGATCCGGACCGATAAAAGGGATTTTCCCAAAAAGCTGGGTGATAACCGAGGCTGCCCAATAGCTCATCTGCCCCCAAGGGAGCATATACCCGCTAAAAGCCTCTGCACTAAAGGTAACAAACAAGAGCATGCCCCCAATCCAGATCATCTCTCGCCCCTTTTTATAAGAGCCATAATAGATCGCCACGAACATGTGGATATAGATAATCACAAAAATCATGCTCGCCGCTGTGGCGTGAATATGCCGCCACAACCACCCAAAAGCCACTTCTTGCATGATGGTGAAATTCACGCTATCATAGGCGAGTTTGGCATCGGGTTTATAATACATGAGCAAGAAAATCCCTGAGATCACCAAAGTTGCAAAGAGGGTGAGCAAAATCACCCCCATCGCCCATAAAAAGTTAATGTTCTTGGGAATCCAATATTCTGTCATCAACACTTTAGCGAGCTTTTTAACCCCTAAGCGTTGATCCAACCAATCCACTACGCCATCTGCTTTTTTGGATTTCTGCCATCACCTCTCCTTTATGCGTGCGCCATCATGGCTTTGTATTCTGGACCCACTTCCCCAAAGGTGATCTTAGTGCCCTCTAGCTTAAAGGGGGGGATTTCAAAGGGGCGGGGCGGGGGTGTTCCGGGTATATTCACCCCATCAGGGGTGAAAAGACCCCCATGGCAGGGGCATAAAAACCCCTTATCAATAGATTCAAAATTGGGGATGCAACCCAAATGCGTGCAAATCTGCACCCCCACGGTGAAAACCCCCTCATTGACTTTAAAATCCCGCTTGGCATCAAATTTCATATCTGCTTTTTTCTTGATGATATAAACGGGTTTGCCCCGCCATGCCACGCTACTAAACTCCCCCTCTTTCATCCCGCTCACATCCACGGTGGTAAAACCCGCCGACACTACGCTAGGCAAGGGGTCCCAAGTCTTTTTCATGGCGACCAAACTGGCAAGTGCGCCCACACCCGCCACACCCGCAAGTGCCATGCCTAAAAAATCCCGACGATCTATCTCAGCCATCATCTCTCCTATGTCTATTTTGCAAAATATGATTTTACAACGAAAAACTTAATCTTATCCCCTTTTAAGCCTCCCCAAGATTGGCAAAAGCTGTGTTAAAATCCCAAAGAGTTAAGCCAGTTGGCTATTTGCAAAAGGATATCTATTTGGAAAAAGAAACGCAACAAACCACCATGCCAAGCCCAACACACGATACATTCCACCAACTCAGCACCTTTTTACAAGAACAAAGCACGCAGAGGGGGTTTAAGCGCGTGGTGGTGGGCTTGAGTGGGGGATTAGATAGTGCGGTGGTCGCCCTCTTATGCCATGGGGTTTTTAAGCAAAATTGCCATGCCCTCATCATGCCCGCACTCACCTCTAACCCCCAATCTCAAGATCACGCCCTCTTGCTCTGCAAGCGTTTTAACATCCCCTTTAGCCTAGCCCCCATCCAAGATCACCACCAACTTTTTAAGCACAACCACCCCCAAGCCAACTTGACACGGCAGGGCAATTTTTGCGCGCGCATGCGCATGATCTGCCTTTATGATTACTCTTTAGCCCACCAAGCCCTAGTGGTGGGCACGAGCAATAAAAAGCGAGCGCATGCTAGGCTATGGGACGATCTTTGGGGATTTGGCATGCGCGATCAACCCCATCGGGGATCTCTTTAAAACCCAAGTCTATGAACTCGCCCGCATGCTAGAAGTCCCACAAGAGATTTTAGAGAAAAAACCCAGTGCGGATTTTTATATTGGGCAGAGCGATGAAGCCGATTTGGGTTTTAGCTACGCCCAAATTGATCCGCTTTTATTTGAGATCAGCCAAAGATGGGCACATGCCGATCAGATCGATTGTGCTTTATTGGTGCAATTAGGCTATGACCCACTCTTGGTGGCAAAAATGGTGGGGCGGGTGCAACACAATGCCTTTAAGCTAGAACCCCCCTTGATCTGTGTGCTATGACTTGGCTAGAACACTACTTTTATGCGCCCAGTCTATCCCAAAAGATTTTAGCCTATTCTCTTTACCCTATCTCTTTGATCTATGCTCAGATCGCCACGCTCAAGCGCGCCCTTGCCCATTATGAGGATTTGCACATCCCCATTATTAGCGTGGGTAATTTGGTCGCGGGGGGAAGTGGCAAGACCCCCTTTATTTTGGAGATCGCCCAAGATTTAGCCCCGCTTTACCATGTGGGGGTGATCTCTAGGGGGTATGGGCGCAGCTCTCAGGGTTGCCAAGTGGTGAGCTTTCAAGGAGAGATTTTGATCCCCCAAATTCAAGCAGGCGATGAGGCGTTTTTGCTCGCTACCCAGTTAAAAAAAGCTAGCGTGGTGGTGAGCATAGATCGCAAAGAGGGCATTTTGCAAGCTAAACAATTAGGCGCACAAGTGGTGCTTTTAGATGATGGCTTCCGCTTTGCTTTTAAAAAGTTAAATATTGTGCTCAAGCCAAAATTAAAACCCTATTTTGATTTTTGCTTGCCTAGTGGGATTTATCGCGAGCCTGTTAGCTGTTATGATCTAGCCGATTTGCTCATTGAAGAGGGGCTAGATTACCAACGGGAAGTCAAATTGCTCTGCCCTAGTCCTAGAATGCTCTTGGTGAGTGCGATCGCCCACCCTAGCCGTTTAGACCCCTATTTGCCCCCAGTTGTGGGCAAACTCTACTTCAAAGATCATGCCCGCTTTGATCTTGACTTATTGCAAAAAGCCTTTAAAAAACATGGTGCGACCTCTTTGCTAGTAACCCCCAAAGATGCGATCAAACTGGCTGATTGCCCCCTGCCCTTAAGCGTGCTGGATTTGCGTTTGCTCATCAAGCCTGCCATTAAAACCAAAATCTTGGAGTATGTCAAAACACAGCTCAAATCTCTTTGATTCCCAAACATTTTAATTCCCGATCCACATAGTCATAAGTGCCAACCACGCAGATTTCGCCCCCCAATAATCAATGTCTCTTCGGGATTTTCAAGCCCATGGAACCACCATTTACACACCAAAGAGGCACTAGTATCGGCTAGCTCCAAATGCAAATGCGCCTTAGAACGCCTCCCTACATAATTCCAACAATTCAAAACCGCACACACCTCAAATAAAGGCTCTTCATTCCCCACGCCATAAGGTTCGCCCTGCTGGTAGAGCTGGATAAAGCGGGGATCATAAAGGGTGGCGATCTGATCCACTCTAAAGCATGCCATCTAAAAACTCCAATGCTTTTTGAAAATCCCCCATGCCCTCAAAGACCACCCCACAAGCTAACTTATGCCCCCCGCCACTCACCCCAATGCCCGCTTGTTTCATGCCCGCTAACAAGGCGATCAAATCGGGCTCTTTGGAACGCAAGGAGGCTTCAATCTCTGTGCCTTGATAGCGCCAACACA
Organism: Helicobacter bizzozeronii CCUG 35545; assembly: GCA_000263275.1. Taxonomy (GTDB): domain Bacteria; phylum Campylobacterota; class Campylobacteria; order Campylobacterales; family Helicobacteraceae; genus Helicobacter; species Helicobacter bizzozeronii. Next base: position 9,514 of record CAGP01000023.1, read on the forward strand.
GAGCGAGCAAACAGCCTTGTTCTAAAATTTGATTAGCAATCACGCCTAAAATCCCTCTAGGCACAGCACCGCCTGCATGAAAAAGGCGTTTTTGGCGCACAATCTGTAGGCTTTGCTTGATCTGGGCAACTAATTCCTTACGCCTTTGGTTGGTTTCTAAAAGTAATTGGGCGTAGTGGGCGTTGGGCGTATTTTGGGAAAGAAAATCCACCACCAAATTACAATGGCAAAACCCCTCAATCCCATCTAAACGCCCAACCGCATTGATGAGTGGGATCACATCCCATGCTAGGGTTGCTAGTTTGTAGGGGTTTTTATAGGGGCTTAGGGCGTAGAGTTGTGCCAAATTAGCGGGCATGCTCTTTTTTAGGTTGGCATCCATGCGTTGGACAAGTTGCCGGTTATAGGGCATGGATAAATCCATTAAATCCCCAATCGTGCTAATACCGGCTAAAATCTGCATGTAGTGCAGGTGATCTAGGCGCATTTTGATCTGGTAGTGCTTGGCATAGGCAAGCACAAGCAAGTAAGCCACGCACGCCCCACTAATGCCCTTAAAATTATGCTGATCGCTTAGCAAAGGATGCACGAAGGCATCGCATTTGGGCACACGCCCCTCTAAAAACTCGTGGTGATCGCTTAAAATCAAGGTGCTTTGATAAGATTGGAGCATGGCATGCACCTCATCGCTAATCCCCGCACCATTATCGATAGTTAAAAATAGGCTATTATCCAAATTGAGCTCTTGCCCCCCCTTAATGCCCCCTGCAACATACACCTCACCCACCAAACGCCTTTTAGTGGCGTATTCCTCCAAGAGGGGCACGCTCACAGCGTAACTATCCACATTGCGGCGGGGGATAATATAATGCACTAAGGGGTAGCCTAGCACCTCCCTAAAAAAAATACAGCACAAGGGCTGTCCCGCTCATGCCATCACAATCATAATCACCCACCAAGATAATTTGTTGTTGATTCTGTATTGCCTTGTGCAACAACTCAAGGGCTTTGAGCCCATCACCCATCAACAAGACATCATCTAGGCTAAACTTATGCTTGCCATCCTCTTGGCTAATTTTCTCAATATGGGCTTGAAACTGCGCTAACATCAACGCCCCTTGGCATTGTCCCACAAATGGATATGCAACCGATCGCTCAAGCCATAACCATGTTGCAAGCACGCGGGAGCAAGGGCTTTTAAGTTGGCTTGGACTTGGGCATGGGTGATACCCATAGGCATTAAATAAATGGGGGGCGGGGTTTTAAAGCTCAAAGTTTCCATCATGGCTTGGATTTCTTGAATGCCTTGTTCCACAAAGGGCATGCCCAGCACGAATTTAAACACCACAGGGGCGTGATCCAAGATATTTTGAATCGCCCTTACATCTAATCTCTTAGGCGCGCTCTCAATAAAGCTTAACTTCACACTCAAAGTAAAATGCAAGGACTCTAAAAGAGAATCAAAAGCAAACAACACGCTCCCATTGCTCTCCACCCAAATTGTAAAGCCCTCTTGCACCCACACACTTAAAGCCTCTAGCAAGATCGGGTTTTTAAAATGCAAACTGGGCTCGCCCCCGGTTAGGATAATCAGGGGTTTTAAAGCTTTTGGCATGAGGGCATGGACACGCTCTAAAAGTGTCTGACTCTGTGTGATCTCTTGCCACTCTGCATTAGGATAGACCGCATAGGCGCTATCACACCCGATCACCTCTTGTTGGTTGATCACGCTTTTAACCCCAAAGCCCTTACAGCGCAAATTACACCCCCCCAAGCGCACAAAAACACTAGGCAAACCTATACACAACCCCTCGCCCTGCAAACTATAAAAGGTCTCTACAAGGGGTAGCATTTAGATTTGTCTTAGGGGTGGGGGGCTTTTAAAGGGCTTGGGGGATTTGGGGTTGGCATGGTAGTTTTTAAGTTGCTCTAATAAAAGCGGGTTGGGTAAGTCTTGCAAAATAGCCGGGGAGAATTGCACGCTGTGCAAGCCAATACCTGCCATCAGATCGGGATTATGCAAATCCTCTAAAAAACTTTGGGCGTAGCCATAATTAGTTTCATGCACCCGGACCGAACTCACGCTTAAGGGGGCTTCTGCATTTTGCAAGGTAGTGGCTTGTAAAATGGCATTTAAGAAAAAATGGAACATCAAGGCGTAGCCCTCGGCACTGGGGTTAAAACTGAGCTTGGCATAGCGCGCGCTGTGGGTGGTGATAAAATCTTGAAACTCTGGGCTTTCTTGATCCCCAAAAATGGTGGGCGTGATCGAAGGCATCAATAAAGCTAGCGATCTCTTGCTTGAAAATGCCAAAATCTAAAAGCATGCCCGCATAATCGAATTTGTGGGCTTCAATGAAGACCTCTAGGGTGTAGTTATGCCCGTGTATGCTGGTGGCACACCGCTTGGAAGTGCAATTACGCACCACATGGCTAGCGCAAAAGCCAAAGGATCGCCTAATTTGCATATCAACGCTTATAGCAAGGGAGATATACGGGTAATTGCTCAAAGTAGCGGTAATGCTCGGAGCGGGTGAAATCAATGCGCCTAATGGTGTTGGCGATCAAGTCTTGATAAAGCGCATTGTAACCGCAAGTGTTGCCTATAACGCTCCCATCGATGTAGAGCACGCGTTTTTGCAAGACATTATCCCACCAATCCAAGATAAAATGCGATCCGGCTAACATTTTGCTATAGGCAGAAAACCCATTGATGGCGTAGTAATCTGTGGGGACATTGGTGCAATAAAACTGCCCGCCATGCCAATAGCAATGATTGCCCCGGGCGCGATCGATCAAAGTATAATGGTAGGCATAGACGGGCAAAGCCGCAATATTGCGCACCACATGGACATAGATCACATTTTTAGCTTGCGCAACCGGGTAGTCCTGCATGGAAAAGACATTGTAAAAGCCTAGTTGTTGTAACTCCAAGACAATCAAAGAAATATAAAAGGAGCTGACCATGTCCTCTTTGTCATAAACCACCACAATGGGGGCTTTGGCATTGAAGATATATCCCCCCTCACTTCCGAAAAATAGCCCATATTCAAGCGATGACACCCGCCCAACAACAGCAAAAACGCTAGCAAAATCCAAACTTTCATGCGGGCTATTCTACTATGTTTTGGCATTTTTGCGGTTAAACCCACTCTTGCAACATCTTTAAATCGGCATAGCTTGTCATGTTTAGCGTGATGGGTGTGATGGAGACAAAGCCTTGGGAGATGGCTAAAAAATCGCTCATTAAATCTGGATTGCGCTCCTCCCATTTTAGAGGGTTGAGCCCGAGCCAACAATATTGCTTGCCCTTGGGGTCTTTTTTGAGATGGACATTATTTTCATAGAGGCGCACGCCTTTTTGGGTGATGGCAATCCCCTTGCACTCTGAAAAGGGGATTTGGGGGATATTCACATTGAGTAATTTTCTTTGCCCCACAAAGGGGAAACCCTTTTTGAAAATGAGCTCCACCAAATGGCATGCCACCTTTTTAGCCAAACTAAAATCATGGCTACCAAAGTTGGCGCGATCCTTAATGCATTGGGAGAGTGCGATGGAGGGGATTTTGTGGATTGTGCCCTCAATGGCACCGGCTACCGTGCCTGAATACAGCACATCCTCGCCCATATTCGATCCATGATTGATCCCAGAGATGAGCAGATCAAAGGGTTTTTGATACATGGGGATTGCCAAACACACACAATCACTGGGCGTGCCATCATCTACGCGATAATAATCTAGACCCACTTGTTCGATGCGCAAAGGCGAACTGATGGTGATCCCATGCCCGCAAGCGGATTTCTCATTCTTGGGCGCGACCACCACCACTTGGGCGATCTCGCTCAAAGCGTCTCTTAGGGCCAACAAGCCTCTGGATTCATACCCATCGTCATTGGTGAGCAAAATAGAAGGTTTCATGCCAACTCCTCTAAGAGTGCGGTAAGGTTGGATGTTAGGGGGAGCGGGAGGTTTTGTAATTTCTTTAAGATTTGGGTTTTGAGCTGGGCTAGGTAGTCTTGGGCTTTTACCAGCCCCAAGAGATTGACATAATTATTTTTAAAGGTGTCTAAATGCGTGCTCTTGCCCGATTCTTGCGGGCTTTGGGTGCAATCAATGATGTCATCTCTGACTTGGAAAAATAACCCCAGTTCTAGCCCCAAATCAAAGAGGGTTTGGGGGAGGTTGGGGGGGGCAAGTGCGCCCACACACAACGCACCCATTTTGAGGCTAGCAGCGATGAGTTTGGCGGTTTTGAGCGTGTGTAGGGTTTCTAGCTCTTGGAGTTCTAAATGCTTGTGCTCAAAATAACAATCTAGTGCCTGCCCTAAGACCATGCCATAAATCCCGCCCGCATGGGATAAAGTAGCGATGAGTTCCACCTTGAGATCGCTAGCTAGGCAAGCTTGGCTAATCAAATAAAAAAGACATGCGTGTTGAGCCCATCGCCCACCAAGACCGCACTGGTTTCATCATAGTGTTTGTGTAAAGTGGGTGCTCCCCGCCTCAAGTTGGCATTGTCCATGCAGGGCAGATCGTCATGGATTAAAGAATAGGTGTGTAACGCCTCTAGGGCAAGGGCGATGGGGAATAGAGATGTTAAAAAACTCTCTTGGGGCTTGAAAGCATGGGCGGTGGCTAATAATAACTTGGGTCTAAAGCGTTTGCCCCCATTTTCTAACATCTCCCAAAAGGCGCATTCTAAAAAGGGGTGGAAGGTGTTTAGCTGGGGTTTGGATTCTTGCAAATAACGCTCAAAGGCTTGGTAAAGGTGGGCGGTTGTCATAGGCGGATATAAAACTCCAAACCTCTTCTTAAAAGCAAGAGCTCGATACGCCCTTGCATGCGGGCATGGCTTAGGGCTTCTTGCAAGGCGCGCAATTTGTGGGCGTGGCTGGCGCGCTTGGGGGCGATGGGCTTGTGGTTGATCCACACCAGTTGATCGCCCACTTTCAGCGTGTTGAGCGGGGCAGGGAGGCGTGCAGCGCGTGCTGTGATCACCAAATCGCTATCTAACACGACCCCAAAGCGTTCTAAAAAGGTATCGGGCAATAAAAACCCGCCATGCCTTTTATCCACACGCACATGCAAGATTTGGGACACGCCCCTGCGTTTGATGGTAACGCGCGCCTCACTCTGATAAGCCAAATTACTCACCACCCATTCAAAACGCGCGCTATTGGGGATGGCTTGGTTATTGATGTGGGTGATCACATCGCCCTCTAAGAAAGGGTTATTTTTAAAGAAGGGATCGACTAACTCCACCACTAAAGCCCCGCTTGATCGCACCCGCACGCCAATATCGCCATAATAGGGGGCATTTTGGGATAAAAAACGCTTGATGTATTTGCTCTCAATGAAGGCATGCGGGTCTTTGCTCTTAAAGCCCACGCCATAGATTTGGTAGCAAATATTGCCCACCACCCCATTAGGCGCAATGGGGGTTGAAAAGCGTGCATGCCCTAAAAAGCGTTCCTGTCTTTTAGTGATCGTGCCCACTCTAGCATAGGCTTTAGAAACGCTGGCCATGGGGTATTTAAACGCCTCGGGGCTAATGTCTAAAAGGTGGTAGGCAAATTTAGTGTAGGGGGCTTGGATCAAGTAAAACCCAATAAAGGGGTCTTTTTTGAGGATACGCACGCCCTTAGGGGGGGTTGTGGAGTGCAGGAAAGAGACCTGCCCTCTTTGCCAAAACAGAGAGACACTATTAGAGTGGCTGGCTAGTTGGTAGTATTTTTGGCAATGCGAAAAGTCATAGGCATGGATCACCCCTATAAGCAAGAGCCACAGCCCTAAACACTTATTTTTCAAAGGGGTTAAAACCTCCCAGCATGCCCAAAGCCGAAGATTTGCGGTTTTCCTCCACACTCTTATAGACCTCGTTTAATGCGCTCATCAAATAAATCTGTAACGCCTCTTTGTCTTCTAGCAAGCTATCATCAATTTGGATATCCAAAAGCTCACCCGCACCATTCATAGAAACCTTGACTAACCCGCCCCCACTTTTGGCACTAAAAGAAGCGTTTTTGTTCTTTTCCTCGATGCTTTTGAGCTGTTCTTGTAAATTAGAAAATAACCCGCCTAGTTGGTTGAGATCAAACATCATTCTCCTTGATTTGGTTATTATCCCCAACAAAGACAATAAAGGGCTGGTGCTGGCAAACTTGTTCTAAGCCCATCAAAGAATAGGCAACAATGATCACCACATCGCCCACCTGCACCAAACGGCTGGCTGCACCATTGACACAAATTGTGCCCTCTTGTTCGCCCACAATGACATAGGTTGTGAAACGCGCGCCATTATTGACATTGAGGACATCGACCTTCATCCACGGGTGCAAGTGGGCTGCTTGGGCTAGAGATTTGCCAATGGTGATCGAGCCTTGGTAGTTGAGGTTGGCATCGGTAACAACAGCGCGGTGAATCTTGGAATAGAGCACTTCCACGGATACGGGCATGCAACTCCTTAAGGGGTATTGGGGATTTTTTTGGCTCTTGGCGCGCTTGAGCGTGGGGGGCTTACAGATGATTTGGATTTCTTGGTTGCGTAAAACCACCTTCGCACTCCCGCCCTCTTTGAGCCCGCCAAATAAAATTTCATCGCTGAGTTTGACCTTAATTTGATCGTGGATGAGTTTTTCTATTACCCGTGCACCCAAGGGGTCTTTAAAACACAAAGAAGCCAAATGCGAGGCGACTTGCTTTTCCACGCTTAGGGTGATGTTCTTAGGCATCAGCAAGCTCTCTAGTTTTTTGCACTCTTTGAGCGCGACATTTTCTAAATCTTTGAGACTGAGCGGATTAAAGGTAAGGATAGCATCCAAGCGTGCGCGTAACTCTGTGCTCAATAAGTCTTTTAGGGCTTTGTGGTATTTTTGCGTGTGATCGTCTAAAAAGCCCACATGCCCTAGCGCATTGCTCCCGGCATTGGAGGTTAAGATCAACACGGCGTGCCTAAAATCGCCCTTTTTACCGCTATTATCAGTCAGCGTGGCGTTATCCGTGATTTGCAAGAGCAGATCATAGGCATTGGGGTGGGCTTTTTCGATCTCATCTAAGAGCAAGACACAGCGGGGGTGTTTGCGGATCGCATTGACCAATAACCCACCTTGCTCAAAGCCGATATACCCTGTAGGCGCGCCGATGAGTTTAGAAAGGCTGTGGGGTTCTTTATACTCGCTCATATCAAAGCGTTCCAAGTGCAAATGCATGTGTTTGGCGAGGGCTTTGGCAAGCTCAGTCTTGCCCACGCCACTAGGGCCCACAAATAAAAAGCTGGCGATGGGCTTTTGGCTGGAGATGAGCCCAGAGGCATGGATTTTAATGGCTTTAACCAAGCGTTCCACTGCCTCATCTTGGGCAAAGACTTCTTTTTTGAGTTTGTCCTCCAAACCTTTGAGGTGGTTTTTCTTCTCTAGGCTGATACGGGACTTGGGGATGTCGATTTTAAAAGAGAGCACATTTTCAATGTCTTGTTTTAAAATGGGAGCACTGCCCTTGCTCCCATAGATTTTTCTAAATGAGCCGGCCATGTCCATTAAATCAATGGCTTTATCAGGCAAAAAGTTTTCAGGCAAGTAATGCACAGAGAGATCCACACAAGCCCTTAGCGCCTCCTTGCTGTATTTAACTTGGTGGTGGCGTTCATAGTGGCTAGAAAGATCGTCTAAAATCTCATAACAATCTTGCTTGGAGGGTTCTAAAATATCAATCTTGCTAAAACGGCGGCAAAAAGCCTTGTCTCTCTCCAGCACGCTCCTAAATTCCTCAAAAGTGGTCGCACCAATGCAACTCAAACCCCCATCGGCTAACATGGGTTTTAAGATATTGGCTCCATCTAAAGCCCCCGCACTAGAAGCCCCCGCACCCAAAATCGTGTGGATTTCATCGATAAATAAAATGCTCTTATGATCCTTGTGTAACTCTTTGAGGGTCTTTTTTAAGCGTTTTTCAAATTCCCCGCGGTATTTGCTCCCGGCTATCATGGCACTTAAATCCAGCGAATAAATCGTGTGGTTGAGCAAAAAATCGGGGACATCTTTTTGCACGATCTTTAGAGCCAACCCCTCAGCAATGGCGGTCTTCCCTACGCCGGGCTCTCCCACCAATAAGGGGTTATTTTTCTTGCGCCGCCCTAAGATTTCGATCACCTTTTGGATTTCCTTATCCCGGTGGGAAACCGGATCGATGGCGTCTTCTTTGGCTAGGACGTTGAGGTTTTTAGCAAATTTTTTTGAGTGCAGAAACTTTTTCTTTGGAAAAGGAGAGGGGGGGGTGTTCTAAAATTTTAATGGAATCAACCCCAAAGGAGCTTAAAACCCGTGTGCTATAACAGCCACTCTCTTGCAACATCACCAAGAGAAAATCTTGCACATCTAGGACCTTGTGGTAACTCTCTTTGGTGTAGTCGCCCAGTGCATAGAAAATTTGGGTCAATTCTTTATCATAAACGGGGCGTTTGCTCTGTGCATCCATTGGGGGGACATTTTCCACCAAGTAGGTTTGCACCATTTGCTTGGCTTCCAAAATATCCACATCCATTTGCCTTAAAAAGCTTTGGATTTCCTTATCATTGAGCATGATCAGCAAGAGGTGCTCTGGGGTGAGGTATTTGTGGGATAGTTTTGTGGCTAGGGCTAGAGCGGCATTAAGGACGCGGTGTAATCGGGTGGTGATAGAGGACATAATGATCCTTACTTGGCAACCAAGACTGGGATGGGGGAGTTGTCAATGAAACTATTTTGGTGGGAGCCAAAGATTTTATAAAATGTAGAAGACTCGCTAGCCCCAATCACCAGCAGATCAAAACTGGGTGCCATCTCTAAGATCACATCGACCGGACTCCCTGTTTTGAGCACGCTCTCGCACGCAATCCCCTCTTGCTTGAAGAGCTGGATAAACTCCTCTAGAAGATGGTTAGATTGCTCGTTGGCAATGAATTCGGTTTGGCTATAGTTCATGATCCCACTCTCTGGATAGACCAACACTTCTGGGCTCACATGCACCAAGGTCAAATGCACATCTTTAAACTCAGCAAACAATCTAATCGCCACATCTACACCGCTCCGGCATTCCTGTGTTTGGCTGATCCCAAAAAGCACTCTAAGCATGGATACCCTTAAGAATTTTACAAGCATTATAAAAAAGTTAAGCTAAAAGTATTGTTAGTTTGGGGTATCATATCTAGGATCAAAGAAAAATACCAAAAGGATAACCATGTATGCGCCTATTTTTGTGAGTGCCACCAACACCGAGATTGGGAAAACCACGATCGCCAAAGAGCTAGCTGGGCTTTACAATAACAAGGGGATCAAAACCCTCTTGGCTAAGCCCATTGAAACGGGCATCAATGCCAAACAAGAACACAGCGATGGGGCGATTTTCCTAGAAGAGAACCTAAAGATCGATAACACCTTAGAACTTAGCGATATTAGCTTTTACCGCTATGTTTTGGGTGCAAGCCCCTTTGTAGCTGCGCGTTTTGAGCCCCACCTCCCGCCCATTGATTTCAAAGTGATCGAACACAAATTAGACAAGCTGCAAAAGCATTGCGATTTGCTCATTATCGAGGGCGTGGGCGGGTTATTAGTGCCCTTAGATGAAAAAACAAAGGTGGTCGATTTGGTGTTGCATTTAAAGGCTAAATTATTGCTAGTGGCTAGCGATCGGCTGGGCACCCTTAATGATCTCTTGCTCAATCATAACTACCTCATTGCCCACAAAATCCCATGCCACACCACCATTAACATGCAAGACAAACGGCTTTACTACCAAATCAATAAGCCCTTTATCGATCACTACAATGCTACGCTCAAAGAACCCATCTCCATTTTCCAAGAACATGCCCAAATACTCTTGGATCGCTTGCTGGCTTAGTGTTATAATTCTCAAAAACGAAAGGTTGTTATGGGCTTAAAAGCGGACACTTGGATTAAAGAGATGGGCGAAAAGCATGCCATGATCACCCCCTTTTGTGAAAAGCAAATCAGCAAGGGGATTATCAGCTATGGGCTTAGTAGCTATGGCTACGACATTCGGGTCGGCACGGAGTTTATGCTCTTTGAATTGGGGCAGGGCATGATCGATCCTAAGAACTTTGATCCCACACTGGTAAAGAGCATCCACACTAAGGATTTTATCATTATCCCCCCCAACGCCTTTGCGCTCGCCCATAGCGTTGAATACATCAAAATGCCTAAAGATGTGCTCGCTATATGTCTGGGCAAAAGCACCTATGCCCGTTGTGGGATCATTGTCAATGTTACCCCCTTTGAACCTGAATTTGAAGGGCATATCACCATTGAGATTTCCAACACCACATCTCTGCCCGCAAAGGTTTATGCTAACGAGGGCATCGCCCAAGTGGTGTTTTTACAAGGCGATAGTGTGTGCGCCACCAGCTACAAGGACAAACAAGGCAAATACCAAGGCCAACAAGGCATCACCCTACCCAAAGTGGGGCTATAGGTTTTCTAGGAAAACGCCCTTAGTGGTGGCACGAGCACCATGGTTTTTGGATGTATCATTTATTGACATACTCTCCCATAACTAAAGTTAGGGGATTCTAGCTTTAGTGGAGATCGCGGCTTCAAGCAGGACAGCTCCGTTTGGAGTCTTACATTCCCTATTCCAAAGGTTGATGCCCC
>CAGP01000024.1 GCA_000263275.1 Helicobacter bizzozeronii CCUG 35545
GCGAAAGCATTTTAATACCCAAACGGGCAACTAGATACCAAAGGACGGAATGCGTAGCATTGACAAGGGCATAAGCCCACCTAGAGTGGCGTAAGCTTTAATGAGCAAACGCAAGGCGTTTGCAAAATGCGTAGCATTGTGCTTGAGCTCTAATGATGTGCTTTAAGTTCATAGAGGGTAAAATAAAAACGCCCCCTTAAAGGGGGCAACACCTGTTACATGGAGGTTTTGCCATGAAAAAACATGGTAAAAACTCTACTAGGTTATTTTACCTAAAAATTAGCCTTTGGGGGCTTAATTTTGTCCTCAAACGCAAAAGGGTGGAAAAATCCTAGCTAGAGTCCCCCCCTTGGGGGGTTCTCCTTAAGGTGCAAACTTAACCCCCCCTTAAAACCCCTTTTTACCATTATATGTTATCATAGGGTGCGGATACCATGTTGGGTGCTTCTGGGGTCATTTGGCGTATGGCAAGGCTTAGTCTTGTTTCAGGGGCAAGGAAAGAAGTGGGTAGCTCCTTAAGAAAGGAGACCCGACATGAGATTACTA
>CAGP01000025.1 GCA_000263275.1 Helicobacter bizzozeronii CCUG 35545
GCACTTTAAAATCTGGACCCTCATCAACAGACTTAACCACCTTGCCTAAAATGTGGTTCTGTTCTAAGAGGGCTTGCCAATTAATTTCTTTCCCTTTAGCCACAAGGCATGCCAAACACAAGCCCCACAAGATGAAGAGATATTTTAGTGTGTGTAAAAACTTGGGATAATATCCCCCACTTTTAAAAAGGGGTTGTTTTGCATGTAATCTCTTCATCTTACACATCTTCTAGTCCTTTATTGTTCTTTGTATATCAAAAAATTGTAAAGACTTTAGATGAACTTTGAGCAATCCAATCGTGCTTTCTACTCCCAAACCCCAAGACGGGTTTTTGATAGACACTAAGAGAGATTAACCCTAGAGAGTCCAAGATTTAGAAGGTTTGATGGAGCAAAAACTAAAGCGCAAGCAAGACCCAAGAGAGCAAACCCGCCTCCTAATTACATGCAATACCCGTTTTCTTTACACTGGGCAAACAACTTATCTTGGTAAGCCCCATCTAAAGAGTCTAGGGTGATGGGGTTTTCCCCATGGGGATCATCCCTGTTTTGGCGGTAAATGACCAAAGTTTTAAGAATCTTTTTAACCCCTTGTGCATCGTATGCGTAATTTTGTTGGCTGTATTGGTGCAAGTAAAACACGCCATTAACAACCTTGAAGGTGAGGTAAAGTTCGCGATTCACTTG
>CAGP01000026.1 GCA_000263275.1 Helicobacter bizzozeronii CCUG 35545
GCTTGGCATGGCAAAGATTCATAGTAGTATCTAGCAAAATTACAGGCTTTTGGCTAAAAGCGTGGCAAGCTTTTTACCCATTACTATCAAAATCCATTGCCATCAGGCGACCATTCTACTTTATTTGCCTCAAGATATAACAGAAAAGTCAAGGACTCTAAGTGGAAGTGGGCATTAAAATTGCGCACTCCCTAGATTGGATGGATTAGATTTTCAAGATTGCCATTGTTTAGGCTCTCAAGGAAGTTTTGCAAAGAAATAGGGCGTTGGTTTGTGGGATCGTCCCTGCTTTGGCGGTAAAAAATTTGGGTGCGCAATACCGATGTGTTATAATCCATGCAAGACCTTAGGATTAAGCAATTTATGTTCTTGCCTAATCTTTTCTATACTCGTAAATAAAAGGCACGGGGTGGTAATCCACCACCCTATCACCACAAGCTCCCATGCCAAAAAAGGCATCTTGCCAATTAGCCCATTTGTGTTCTTGGTGCTTCTCTTTGGGGCTGGAGCAATCAAGATTGACATAATAAGTGCCCTTAATGGCAAAATAATTTTGGAACAAGGCAATTTTAGCGGCGTTGTTTTGGCGACAACGGACTTGTTGGTTAAAGGTTTGGATATCGCCATTGTTATCGGTGTTTCTATCATCAGTAAGGATGATATGCAGATTTGCCTTTTTGAGCATATTGGGAAAATCCTCCACTATGTGCTGGCTTTGCGCGAAAATCTCCATATTACTATCAAGCGCACTGGGCAAGACAACATAGAGGTCTTTAGCTTGGGGGTTTTGAGAGAGGATCGTAACGATTTGAGAGGTAGGAATGAGATCAAAAAGGGCGTTAAAATCGCGGTGGTAGTAGGCATCATTAGCTTTTTGCATCTCTTGCATGCTCTGCCTAATCATTTGGCGGGCTTGCTTAAATCCACCAGAAGGGTCAGTGAGTTCAATAGCCAAAGTGTTGCCCTTGTCTAAAATCCATGTGCTATAAGTGGTGGTGCGCACACCCCAACCATAGAATGCGCCTTGATGTGCTTGACTATAATCCTTGATCTGGGCGATGTTAAAATCTGTCCCTTCTAAGGGTTTTAGAGATAAAAGGGCGATGTCTCTGGGGTCGGTTTCTTCTCCCTCATCATCCCCTTCAGGCACCTTATTGTTTAACATATCCCTAATCTTAGGGGGCGTGTTCTCATAGGCGCGCGCTTCTTGTATTCTCTGCTGTATATAGGTTTTCTCTTGGGGCGTGGCGCGCTCTAAGAAATCCTGAGCTCTGTAAGCTTGGCTGTTATCTTTACTCACTACAAAGACATACAATTTGTCATATACTTCAGAGCGCACGGCAACCACCACATCAAACTTAGCATTTAAACTCGTGCGCTCTTTTTCAAGGGGGTTAGCACCTAAAAATTTAGACAACGCCTGTAAATTATCCTCACTGGTAAGCCCACCAGCAAGCAAACTGCCTATACAAAGGCATAGCAATATTAACAAACGCATGGTTAATCCTTTTTAGGGAGTGTGTAAAAGAGGGGCAAGAAGAAAGCCAGATCATCTGAATCTGTAACGCGATTTTTAGCAAGCCCCAATCTAAGGGTTAATTTGATGTTTTGCGTGATGCGCGCCATAGTTTTATGTTCTAATGTATGAGTCTCTGCTTCATTATCCAACACATCAGAGTCTAAAAACCGCGTGCATTGTTGCAAACGCGCTATGGTGCTAAGGTGTTGTAAGTTTTGTTGAAAATATTGTAGGCAAAGAGCTGCCCCCAAGAAGAGAGTATTCTCCACATCTTCACTAGGGTATCCTCCTAATAATACCACATGCACCCTTGCCTCTTTGGTGAGCTTTTCAAGCTTAGCTACAATCTCTTTGGACGGGACTCCTTTAGAGATGTAATAGACCTCCTTAGCGGGGTGCTTGGATGGGGATTCTAGGGTGATGATGTTTTTTGGAGGCAGTGCCTTAATAAATGCTTTAAAATCCTTAGCATGCGTGCTGATAAAACGCTCCTTTTGCAAGGGGGCATTATGCTTTGCTGCTTGCTGACGCAACTCTAGGATCTGCTTGTAATCTTTTATATCGGGCAAAACTAGCCCTCCGTTGGCAGCTAACATTAAACTACTTTTGGGATTCCACAAGGACACTTCTTGCTCTTGGGTTTGCACATTCTGCGCTAACAGCACATTAAAAGAGGTGGAGTGTAAGGGCACCTGCTTTAAAATTATAAACACTTCCTTTGGTTTAGAGGAGGGGACAAAATGCAAATACACCTGTTTGGTGGCTTTGGTGTTAAAATCTGAGGGGCTAGCCCCAAGCATGGGGAGCAAACAGAGTAAAACGAGGGTTTTAGATGAACGCATGTGGTGATCCTTATGGCTGTTTGTTGATTGGAGTATACCCAAAATTGGGGTCTTTTATGGGTTTTTCTATAATCTTTGTATCACTCTATCTTGCTTAACCCGCCGGCACAAGTCCTTTTGAAAACAACTCTCTTGTATGCGCGCTTTTAAGGCTTGATTGCCAAAGTCTCCTTTGGGCATATTAGCTACAAAGTCTTGCATGGAAATTCTGTGTTTGCCCTCTGGGTCATCTCTGCTTTGGCGGTAAAAAATTTGGGTAGTGAGGTGCTCAGAACTTTCCTTGTCCCAATCACAATTTGTTGTGTAAAAAACCTCACGGCTGTATTGGCGCAAATAAAACTGACCCTCTATCAGTCCAAAGGTGTAATGGTCAATATGAGGTGTGAAAAATTTACCTTTGCACTCCAAATCCTGTTCAATGCTCAGAGTGAAGAAAGGAGATTTGAAAGTGTGGGAGGTGCTCTGGTATGTGTAATATCCACGCTGCTCCATACAAAAGGCGCGCTGTAATTGCCCTTGGTGCAAAATGCCCAAACAAGAGTGGTAAGCTGTAAAAGCGATTGAGAATAGCTAGATAAATATCTCCTGAGTCCCGAGCATTGCCATAGATGTCGCATATCACCTTATCTTGCAACGCCTCATCTTTGATCAAATCCCCCGGGCAAGTGTCTGCTCTAGGCCCGCTATATTCCTCATAGATGGCTAAGTTAAGATTAAAAGCATGGATAGGGTTTAAAAAGGCAATGAGCAAACAGAGAGAGTAGAGGAGTGATTTTAGTGTTGCAACACTAAGGAGTGTAGAGTTAAAAATATTTAGCATAAGAGATACCCTCAGATGTCTTAGTAAAATTTGAAAGATGCTTTTTTCACAACATCTGTGCTTATGATAGCATGCTGACCTCTGCTCTGTATTTTTGGCATGCTGTTTGATCCTTTGGGCTGACTTGTTTCTGTGTGGTTGTCTTTTGAATCTGCTGATTAGATGATCTTTGCTCTACTTGTGTGGGTTCTTGTAACTGGGAGCTAGGGGGTTTAGGTGTTATTTGTTCTTGTTGGCGTGGTTGGGTGTGGTTTTGTTTCTGTTGGTTGAGTAGTCTTTTTTCAAACTCCATCTATTCTTGGTGGCTAGGATTTTGGGTTGTTTTCTCTTGTAAATGCAGATCATTAGTTTGTGTCTGTGCTTGGAATTCTTGACTCTTGTCTAGCCAGA